>DATFLS010000748.1:0-3375 GCA_035267465.1 bacterium | reverse complement strand
CTCCAGATCGGAATAGTTGGTGGCGAACCGGAAGGTCTGGCTGCCGCCCCAGCAAAATCCTGCAACGGCCAGTTCACCGGTGCTTGCGCTGATGGATCTGGCGTAGTCGGCCACCGCTCGCAGATCCGCGGTCACCTGCTCCGGTGAGAGCTGATAAATTGCGTCCCGGGCAGCGTTGGAACTGGGAAAGTCGCTGGTTTTCCCGCCGTCCGGGCCCATCTCCGAAAGCAGGTCCGGGGCGACAGCGATATAGCCCGCTTCCGCCACCTGATCGGCCAGGCCGCGCACCCAGTCGGTCAATCCCCGGTTTTCGTGGATCAGCAGCACCACCGGCACGTTCTCGCTCACCTGCGGATACACCACGAACGACTGGACCGTCCGGTTATCATAGGTGACTTTTACCCACTCATGATGCCGGGGGGATTCATTGAGTCGCTGGATTGCCGATTCCTGGGCTGCCGCATTTATCGCAAAGAGAGCCGAGAAAAGCAGCAGGACAATAGGAGCGTGTTTATAAGAACGCATATATGATTCTCCTGTGTTGTATGGGTTTAAGGTTATTCCCTTTTCACCGGGCTTTGTAGAAACTCCAACCATGGTATATCCTCGATTTCGGGCTTAGAAAGTTTCTATCACCGGTAAAAATCATAAATTGAACAAAATCGGTCATATTTTCCAACGATAAAATTCGGTCTGCCGTATCCCGGAGCTATTTTTTTATGGAATCGTCAGCGTTGCCGGACTCGACAGCAGGAGGGAAGAATTCCTCAATTCAATAGTGAAAATGCTTGCCTGCTTTTTTCTTCCGGATTTCTGGTGCGAATCATCCCTGGAGCAGGGATTGTGGTTTCAGTAAAATATCGTCGCACTCACAAAGGACTTGGCACCGACACTTTTGAGTATGAGTGGCAGTTGTCCTTGATTGGCGATTGGCGCATACTGGAAGGAATACGGTGTTGACATTTTGAACTTTTAAAGGTTGTTTTTTTATCGCACTTCCCTCCCCAGCGATGTACCACATCACTCTACAAACCACTCCTCCGGAATGGGGGGAGATGGGTTTTTTGAAATTTTGAGTATTGCGGTTTTGAATTTTTGTATTGTCATTGACTGCCGAGATAAAAGCTGGTCATCGGCACCTGCTCGTATCCCTGGGCGATCAGTGCCACATCGATGCGATACAGAGGATCCTGCATTAAATTTACGCGCCGATCCCTCGCCGGAATAGTGGTGGTATAGATGCGCAGTTCGCCGTCGGTGAAGGTGAGAATTTCTTCGCGCCAGTCGCCCAGAAGATTAGACCAGAGATGGACGCGGCCTTCGATATTTGAGCTAAGAGTATCCCCTTTCCATTTGAACACCTGTCCCCGGTATTCGATTTCCCGAGTTTGTTGAAATGTTGGCATTTTAGGTAGTTTCCATTGGGATTGGACCGGTGAACCGGATGCCTCGAACAAGATATGGCAATCCCGGCCATGATCCCTGCCAAAAGCTTATAAGAATTCAGGGAGGCATGCAAGGAGGTAGAAAAGTTGGGAAGCAGACACCTATGCGATTACTCGCTCCCGGCATAACATTAATTATACATAATTAGTCACAAATACAATTTTCCGATAGATTTGATACTTATCCTTAAAATGTATAGATATGTTGAAAGCGGTATGTGGGCTGCGGTGGAAGGACATATGTGAAAATAATCTGAATTGATAGTTTACAATTAATCATTAAGATAGAGCAAGATGGGTTGGTACGACAATGAGGCGATTAATATGCGTGTTCCTGCTCGGATTTTTACTGCCGCCGACAGCAGGGGCATATCAGCAAGCAGATACGCTCCAGACGGTAATGCAAAGCGCACCGAATGTCTTTATTGATTGTGATCGGTGCGATGTCGATTATATACGGACGGAAATCAATTACGTGAATTATGTGTGGGATCGGAAGAATGCGGATATTCACGTATTGATCACCAGGAACCGCACTGGTGGAGGCGGACTGGAATATAATCTTACGTTTATCGGATTGAGAAGATTTTCCGGATCATCGGATACGCTCCGGTTTAACACGGATCAGACGATGACCGATGATGAGATCCGAGAAGGTCTGGTTGAAACCCTGGAGGCCGGTCTGCTGCCGTATGTGGTCAGGACTCCCATACGGGATCATATCACCCTGGATGTCTTTGCTGATATTCAGACGGAAGAGGTACAGGATCGATGGAATTACTGGGTATTTGAATTTGAAGTGCAGGGTGATCTGCGAGGTGAAGAGTCACGGACAGGCCTTGATATTTTCGGGGGTGTGAGCGCGGAACGGGTGACGCCCGAATTAAAGCTGGATTTCCGCACGGATGGATCATATGACAAGCAAACTTTTACGTATACCGATGATGAAACAGAGGAGGAGATTACCACAGAAAGCCTGCGGAAATTCTGGGATGTGTCAGGGGAAATCGTGCCCAGTCTCACCCAGCACTGGTCGGTGGCCACGTTTTTCCGGTTAAACTCATCCACCTATCGCAATATAGAACGTGCATATGAAATTTTCCCAGGGATAGAATATAATATCTTTCCCTACTCGGAAGTGACCCGCCGTGAATTTCGACTGCAGTATCGGATTGGATACCTGTATCACGACTATTACAGTGAAACCATCTATGGGAAGATGTCCGAGGGCCTGGTGCGTAATTCCTTTCTCGGGGTGCTCACCTTCACCCAGCCCTGGGGAGAAGCCCAGGCCACCCTGGAAGCATCGGCGTTTCTGAATGATTTTTCAAAGAATCGGGTGGAACTGGATGCCGATCTGGAGATTCGTTTATTCAAAGGGCTTTCATTGGATATCAACGGAAGCTATTCCTTTATCAACGATCAGATCTATCTGGAGAAGGGCGATCTGACACCGGAACAGGTGCTGCTCCGGCAGCGGCAGCTGGCTACCAGCTACGAATATGATCTCCGGCTCGGGTTCAGCTATGCTTTCGGCTCCATCTATAATAACGTGGTGAATCCACGGTTTGAAGATCGCCGGTTCGGAAGGAGGCGCTAAGAGTCCGCTCCCGGATTTACCCTGGTTGCTGGGCGTACTAAAATGCCTTATCGGGAAAAATGTAGCCTTTGATCTGAAGCAGCATCAGCAGAATTCATGATGATTCTTCAGACGATAATGACTGCATGAAGATAGAGTGTATCGGCTTTTATGGTTGATGTCGGTTTCTGTGATCGGATGTTTTTGCGTTGCATGCACCTGCAGGACTGTGATTATAAGGGTTCCCGATGAGCAGACCAATGTTCCAGCCGTTTTCCATCTCCGGAGTGAATTTGCACTATCCCGGTGATGCGCCCATTTTCCACAGAACCGTTAAAGAGGAACTGGTCT
>DATFLS010000747.1:0-2658 GCA_035267465.1 bacterium | reverse complement strand
CTATAATGGCGCCGATAGCTTCTTTAATATTCCCCAGGGTGTTCAATAGTTCTTCCGGGGGTACCGTCTTCACCACCTCGCCTGTTTCCACATCTTTGATCACCACCATTAACTGGCCGGTCTCCTTATGAATCTGGAAGTACAGACTATCGTAGAGATTGAATTTATGCGATTCGATCGTGGTATCGGTCTGATTCTCCGGAGCAGATTCCGTTGCCGGCCGGAGACTTTCAATTATCGGCACCTCTTTGTCAGGTTTATTCGGCCTCAGACTGGGTTTCACTTCCGAGCTCTGCGATTCATTCTCTTCCCGTTTCATCAGAGACTGTTTGTAGGCAATATTTTGAGTCACGCTTTGTATTTTTGTTGTTGTCATTGTTCTCACCTCAAGTGGGAAAAAAGGGGGAAGTCATCACCCTTCCCCCTGTTCCCTTTACGCTTCATAAAGCTATTCATAAAGCTTTATATACCTGCTTGAGAAATTAGCTTACCCAAGCAAGGTCAATGCGGCCTGCGGCATCGCATTGGCCTGCGCCAACATGGCTGTACCAGCCTGTCTCAGGATCTGGTTCTTGGTGAAGCTGGTCATTGTTGCCGCGATGTCGGCATCACGTATTACCGATTCGGATGCGCTGATGTTTTCGATGGTGGTTGACAGGTTATTGGCCGTGTACGACAATCTATTCTGGCTTGCACCAATCTTTGCACGGACGGTACTGACATCACTGATAGCCTGATCCGCGATGTCCATAGTGCCCTGAGCAGATGCAATACTGTTCAGATTGACATCATTCAAGCCATTACCACCACCGGTCACACCGATGGCACCGGCCGTCGCCGCTTCGATATTGAACGACAGGCGATGGACGGAGGTGTTGGATGAACCGACCTGAATATCAACAGTGGCAGTCCCACTTGCATAGGATCCGTCAAGCAGGTAGATACCACTATACTCAGTTGATTTTGCCGTTCGATTAATTTCCGCCACCAGTTCCTGCGCTTCATCATCCAGCGCCGAAGCGTTGACGGTGTTATCAGAAGCCGCCTGAGTGGCCAGCTCTTTTAACCGGGTCAACATCCCGTGGATCTGGTCCAATCCACCTTCTGCCACCTGCAGCATAGCATTCCCCTGGGCCACGTTATTTTCCGCAGCCCCGTAAGCGGCCAGGTCACCGCGAAACTGCTGACTGATGGCCAGACCGGCGGCATCATCGGCAGCCCGGTTAATCCGTAAACCGGATGAGAGTCGTTCCAGAGAAGTTTCCAGCTTGCGCTGGGTGTTGGCTAAGTTCCGCTGCGCATTGATTGCGGCAACGTTATTGACGATTCGAAGTGCCATGTGAATCCTCCATGATGTTATTGATTTACGCTTCCTTGCTCATCAATGTTGGCCAACATTATGTCCAATACTACTATCGGCGATCACCCTGGAAACTTTAGCATAGAGGGCAGGAATCCCCTGGAGCGTGAAACCATTACCACTTTTCCGCACCCCAATGTCAGGATATGCCGGAGCATGGAAAATTGCTTGTTGAATTGAAGAGAGGAAGAAAAGTGCAATCAAATGAAAGACGACTGGATAGGTATCTACCGATACGCACATTGAGATGCGTTCAAATGTAAGTCACCGTACCGGACAGAATCGTATGAACACCTGTCTGGATTTTTCGGTATTTATCCCCGGTCTATCTCCGAACGACAGTAACAAAATGCATGAGCAGTCCGGACATTTCCCGCCGGGGATCGATCCGTTTTCCGCCGGGAACTGATCCGTTTCCCGGCGGGTACCGATCGCGTTCCCGCCGGGAAAAACATTTCATATCGAATTGTGAGGTTTTTCCGTTCAGATATCTTATAAACGGAGCGGTAGCGATCTCTTTCATTCCACAGGATCATCGGGATTTTCGCTGTTCCATAAGGTTACCAGCTCTTCACTGCTTTTTCCGATATTCTCGCGGCGCAGGATGGTTCCCCGGAATTCCCCCGGGGTATTGAGCTGTTTTTTAATCTCAGAATCGGCCCGGTGTCCTACCGTGATAGTACCATCCAGGTGAATACCCGGCGTGTAGGTCCCCAGGCCTTCCAGCTGCACCGGACGAGCCTGTTTGTTATAAAAGATCACCCCGTCGCGAAGTTCAAATAGTACTTGCCGGACTTCACTCTCATTCAACCCTGTCCGGGAGGATATCAGATCGGACATTTCGCGAGTACCTACGCGCGGACCTAATTCTATCCTGGGTATATATGCACCAATCGCTTTTATTCGACTAGCCATGGTATATTCTCCTGTGGTTAGGATGTATTCATTGATGTGTTGATGTGCTTGCTATGATCTGTATCCGCAAAACAAATACACGCCGTAAAGCATACACAACAATTATGGTAAGAAACAAGAGAAAAATGGTGTTATTATCTAAATTAATGAACCAGGGGGGCCTCAGGGGCCACAAAGTCTTCCGGAAGAAATGCGTCTGGCCCACAATATGTCTTATGAAATATCTTCCCTGTCACGCCTCATTATACACGGTGAGGAGCTCGTCACATTGGGCAATCCCCGCTGAATTGTCAAACTCCGTGAAGATTGCTTTCATTTGCCCGATCATTTCGGGCGTTTTATAATTATACTCTATTGCATCGGCGTAACTGGAGAGCGCCTTC
>DATFLS010000746.1:0-8498 GCA_035267465.1 bacterium | reverse complement strand
AACTGTTTGATTTCCTCTTCGGATTTCAACCCGATTTTATGGCACCCACCACACCCCTTCTGGCCCTCAATGAGTTCCATGGGTTGCCAATGAATGGTCGGCATGGCTTTCATCGCCGCCCAGGCCATAGCGTGTTTCCCGCTTTTATACTGCTCCACCTGGGTTGAATGACACATATTACACGTTTCCGGGGCCGGGATGGCCGCCTGGTTGGCATCCTCTGCCGACGAATGCTCACTCCCATGGCAGACAGCGCAACCAATGCCCGAATCGCTGTGTTTACTGAGTTGCCAGTCAGAGACGATATTCGGTGTTTCGGTGGTATGGCATTCCAGGCACTCTTGTGCCATGACCGGGAAAGCTGATAACAACCCAAGAATAAACCCACAATACAAAAGACAGTTTTTCATGCTCTCCTCTCGAACCGGTTATATTGTCAGACACGCTCCATAGTATTTCGATCTGATTTTGGAAATGAGGAACGTTCTGTAAGTATATATCATCTGTGAAATAAACACAACTATTTTAAGACTAATTTATCCGAAAACTCTCTGCTGTAAAAGCCGCGAACGAGAATCTCCATCAGGTGAGGTGGTATGCTATGGCCCGACAAGGTAAAAGCGGAACTGGCACGGCGGGCGAAGGGGATCACTGCAGAGGAAGAGCCGCAGACGACAAACCAACTCGCGGAGGCAGCCACAGTGATCGGTAATCATCCCATATCCATGTAGTTACATCTTTTATGCCCTGATAGATATGGCCGCTGATAGCCCCGCGAATCACTTGTTTCCTGTTCGTATTAATCCCTTTACTTGTATAAAAAACCTGCGAAAAAGGTGTAAGATATTCCATGAAAAAAACCTGTTTTATGGGAAGAGTTATGTTATCTTAGAACGAGAGTACCACAGAATGCCTGGAGAATGTATGCCACCCTCTCTCGACCTTGCCAAATGTATTATTAAAGCAGTCCATGAAGATTTCGCGGAGAAGGGTAGAGATAACGCTATACATATCCCGCTTGTCCGCCGGATCATCCTCGCAACCCAGCGGTATTTGGGCGACCGGGAAGAACCCATCGAGGAGGTACTGAAGGCGTATGCCTTTTCACTCTTCTGGGAGACCTGGGTTGACCAGGTGGAGGAGTTCGAAGATTCCTACGATCTGGACCAGGAACGTGAGAGGGCGGAAGAGACCTTTTTTACCCTATATGACCAGAGCAACTATTGAGAAGGAGAGTAACACGATCAATGACTGCCCAAAAGAGTTACAGAGTCCCAAAGAAGATGCGGGAAAAGTACGATGCCATTGTTGCGCAGACCGATACGGTTTGCCGGGAATCCCTCAACGGGGAGTACGCCGATCTCGCCAGGAAAATGACGGCGGCGTTGAGCCGGAAGCGCCCTTCGCCGCTCCAGCGTGGGCAGGTGCGTTCCTGGGCGGCCGGTATCGTCTACGCCCTGGGACAGGTCAACTTTCTCTTTGATAAATCGGAGGAGCCGTATATGTCTGCCTCCGCGCTCAGTGATCTGTTTGACGTCAGCCAAAATACCGCCTCCGGGAAGGCAAAAACGATCCGGGAGAAGCTGGATACCGGCGTGATGGACCCGGAATGGACGTTACCATCCAGGGTGGAAGGGAATCCGATGGCCTGGATGATCCAGGTGGACGGATTTATTGTGGACGCCCGTCGGATGCCCCGGGAAATCCAGGAGGAAGCCTACCGGCAGGGCTTGATACCGTATCTGCCGGAGGAGAGTGGAGAATAAGGAATAGTTTGTGGTACATTTATTCTCCCCACCCTGAAGGAAGGGGCTAGAAGGAGAATGGTTTTTTGACCCCACCGTAAACGATGGGGCTAGAAGTGTTTCTAGATTTTCTTCGTCCTTTCTAGCCCGGCCCTTTAGGACTGGATTCAATTTCTTTCGCCATCTAATTTTTCGTATATCTTGATTTCTGGAGCAGAGCTGAATCATTACATATACGACTTTACCCATTGCCATCAGCCAATCCAAGGAAAAACTCTCCACTCCGCCGATGCCATGCGTTCAACTCCGAAACCATACGGAATTCGTATATTATTCATGACAATATCGGAAACTGGAAAACAAAATTTCGCTTGACTCCGTCATTTGCCCGCACTATTTTTCTCATAATCAGAGAAAAAACTTCGATTATGGCTGAACACAACAATAGCAATTCTTTCGCAAAGTTATACCTTGTAATCTCCAATGACTGCCGCTGTATCGAGCGGGGAGATCCGTAACCCGCTCGAGTTGGTATTCCCGTATTCCATTTCACATTTGTGGTGATCCAAATCCTTCCGACTCACTTCCTGCAGGGGAACGGCGGTTGGAAATTGCACTTCGGTATGAAAAGGTTCGCCAGGGATCAGTACAAGACACAATAATAACATAAAAGGAGAGTGTACTATGGTTTTAGACACATTCGTAACCACCTTTCGTGAAGAACACCGCCAGGTCCGGGATACGTTGCTGGAACTGATTGACGCCTTCCAAGATCGGGATCAGGCACGGATTGGCGAGTTATTAAACCAAACTGCGGAATATACCGGTCCGCACTTCCGATACGAAGAGGAAGCCCTCTATCCGGGACTGGTGGATATCTACGGAGAAGACTATATCGAATCGCTGCTTCAGGATCACGATGGCGCTATTGCCAGCGCCCGGCGGCTGGTGGAATTAGCGGGGAAAGCCGATCTCACGGATGCGGAGGTTCAGGAGGCCATCGGATTGATTCGGGGGCTTCTACCGCACGTGAGCGACTGCGAGGGGCTCTCCATCATGGTAGAGCGTCTGCCGGAGGAGGCGGTCGAGACCGTACTGGAGGCCCGGGATCGGGCGCGCCAGGCGAATCTCAATTTGCTGGAATGGGCAGAGTCGGTGCGGGAGCGTCCTCATCTTTCTTCCTGACAGATGGTTCTTTGTGAAAAAGTATCTTGGTATCAAGGCGCCTTGGGTGGCGCGAAAGGTAAGAAAGATGGTATGCCGCCCCGGTGGGGCTTTTGGATCTGTGGGCTTCTCCAGGTCCAGGAGAACAACTCAGCCCCACCGGGGCGGCATAAATAATAAGTACCAAAAATGTGAAAGAAGATGAAATCTTGACAGATACGATTGATTGATGAACGGTGAACATAACGCGCTCTTAGCGTTCCTGTTCCAATCTTGCGGCATACATTAATTGACACACATACACAATTTATGGATTTCATCTCCCGTTATTAGTTAGTTTCTTCTATATGCTCTATGTATTACTTTTTGAAAACTCCAGAACACATTTAATACTGAAAGAAATTAATCGATGAAGACTGCCATAAGAGAAATCTCTACGGAAAAACTTCAAAAGGTATCCGGCAACCCGGGAGTAAAAGTGCTCGATGTCCGGCCAGTTGACGCTTATAACGGGTGGACCATGCGAAACGAACCCCGTGGTGGCCATATCAAAGGGGCGAAGAGCATACCGGCAAAGTGGGCGGATTATCTCGACTGGATTGAAATCGTCAGGTCAAAAGGAATATCTCCGGATCAATACATTATTATCTATGGATATACCATGGAGGAGGCAGAATGGGTAGCCCGGTTGTTCAGGCGTGCCGGCTATGCTGACATCCGTATCTATCCGTATTTCCTTAAAGAGTGGTCTCCAAATCCGGAATTACCAATGGAGCATCTGGAGAAGTATGAGCACCTGGTCTATCCGGAATGGCTTCACACCTTAATTTCGGGTGAAAGCCCTCCGAATTATCATGGAAAAAGCTGTGTGCTCTGTCATGTGCATTACCGGAACGAAGCTGATTATGCGGCAGGGCACATCCCCGGGGCAATTGCATTGGATACCCGAGTGCTGGAATCGCCGGCCACCTGGAATCGCCGGAATCCTGAAGAACTGACACAGGCGTTACAAAACCACGGGATTACCCATGATACCACGGTTATTGTCTACGGTCGATTTTCATTCCCGAAGAATGAAGATCCCTTTCCCGGGAGCAGCGCCGGCCACCTGGGGGCGATCCGGTGCGCAGCCATCATGCTGTATGCCGGGGTCGAAGATGTGCGGGTGTTAAATGGGGGAGTCCAATCCTGGGAGGATGCCGGATATGGTCTCTCCACCGACGAAACCACACCGTCTCCTGTGGATGAGTTCGGCGCTGAAATCCCGGGCCGGCCTGAACTCATGGTCGATCTCCCTGAAGCCAGGAGCTTACTGGACTCCAACGAGGGGGAATTGGTAAGTGTCCGGAGCTGGAGGGAGTTTCTCGGCGAAGTCAGCGGATATAACTATATTGAGAAGAAAGGGCGTATTCCGGGGGCGGTTTTCGCCAATTGCGGCAGCGATGCCTATCACATGGAGAATTACCGGAATCTCGATCATACCACCCGGGAATATCATGAAATTGCGGACCTGTGGCGGGAAGCGGAAATTCTGCCGGAGAAACATATTGCGTTTTATTGCGGAACGGGCTGGCGTGGGAGTGAGGCGTTTTACAATGCATGGCTAATGGGGTGGCCACGGATATCGGTCTATGATGGTGGGTGGTTTGAGTGGAGTAGTGACCCGGAGAGTCCCACAGAAACCGGCATACCGGAATAGCCGAACAAATCAACTCCTTTTTCCCGTGGTCTTCACTTCCGGAGCGCTGTTGACTTTGCACGGGCTTTCATCTCTTCGACCATGGAATAGAGCCCGTTTGAGCGCATGGGTGATAAATGGCTTTGCAAACCGATCCGATCGATAAAATACAACTCCGCCGTTTTTACCTGTTCCGGCGTATGGCCGGACAGGACTTTCACCAGCAGGGCGGCGATTCCCTTGATAATAAAGGCATCGGAATCCACCAGAAAGTAGAGCTTGCCCGCTTCTGTGGAGGTGTGCAGCCAGACCCGTGATTGACACCCTCTGAGCAGATTGTCTTCGGTCTTGTGCCTTGAATCCAATTCAGGCGACTCTTTCCCCAGATGGATGAGGTGCTCGTAAACCCGCATCCAGTCATCACCCAGCCGGGCAAACTCCTCGATAATCGCCTCCTGCGTTTCATCAATCGTCACACCGGGATCATGGCTGTTCATCGGAGCATCTCCTGAACCAACAAACCGTTTGTAACAAAGTGACTCCCTGACTTTTCCGGGTGAACTCTCCCGGGGAAGCCAGGAGGGATCCGGACATGCCAAGCCGATTCATTAACGGGATGAGATAGTAATGGCTAATCCTGATACGCCGGTTCCTGCAGCACTATCATTTGTGCAAAAAATCCCGGAGAATCATGGCATTGTTATGGGTTGTATCTTTTGCAGCAAAGAGCAGCGTTACGGTGCCGTGCTTCTCCTCCAACTTGCTGATGTGATCAATGGATTCACTTTTGCTTTTCAATTCCTGGGTATATCTGTTTTGAAATTCAGGCCATTTGTTAGTATCGTGTGCATATCGCTTCCGCAAATCATCACTGGGAGCGACCTCTGTCAGCCATAAATCGATATTGGCCTGTCTTTTTGAGAGCCCTCTTGGCCAGAGGCGGTCCACCAGAATTCTGTAGCCATCCTGTTGTTCCGCGGTATCATAGATGCGTTTAATTCTGAACAATGACTTCTCCCGTATCCTCCTTTATACTCTGCAAAATCCTCTCCGCTTCCTGTTTATCGTACTCTCTATGGAAGCGCTTTCGCACTTTATAATGTGAGAGCACATAGTGTTTGTCCGGTTCGATATTATATCTGGATAAACACCGTTTCGCACATTCCAGGGGACATCCATCATAACCAGGATTGGTCTCCCTTCATCTCGATCAGTGGTCGCAACCGTGACCAGCGGTGAAACATCTCCCCCAATTCCCGCAATGCAGGACACTTCTGTTTTCCCTGTTCTGTCCAGCTGTACCGCCAGATCGTTTGCCATTTGTGCGACACTGGAACAGCCCGAGCAGGAATACACTAACGGAAGTTCGGACGTCGAGTCGTTCATGAAAGTACGCCTCCTAATTTCAGAACATTCATAAACACTGCTTTGCCCACGTGTTCGTATTTGGTGCGGATGCGTGCATAATCCACTTGCAATGCTTTGTAGTCGAGCTGCAGCAATTCCGGATCCTGTCGGATCCACTCCTGTAACATTCCAGGGGTTAACTCCAGATGGCCCTGAATTCCGTACGCATTCTCTCCGACTTTGACCACTTGGTTCCCGCAGTATTTTCCCGTGGCCAGCAATTGCATCCCATTTGTTAACTCCACCGTTTCACTATGCAAATGAAATATATTCAATGGCGATTTTACGCCGGAAAATAACGGATCGGCTTCACCTGCTGCTGTCAGTATAACTTCAAAATAATCTCCTTCCAAATCTCGCCATCCCACTTCTCTGACATGATGTTTATACACTTTCCCCCCGTTTGCCTTGACCAATAGTTGCATTCCCAAACATACGCCAAAATATGGGATTCCGGCCTCCGTTGCTTCCTGAACTCTCTTTAATTCCTGCTTGATTTTTGATGTCGTATCGTTAGCAGAGTCCGGACTGCCAAATACAAAGAGAGCGGAGTATATTTTTGGATCAGGAAAGTGTTCTCCCTGATGTACATCCACGATATCATACTTGATTTCGTAGCAGTCCAGTATTTCTTTTAATAAACCCGGACCCTCCCTCGTGATGTTTTTGATGATCAATATTTTCCGTTTGTTCATTCTTCTTGAAAACGTCCGTTGTTCCTGTTTAGTTGATTCCAGCAAAAAGAATCCAATATTGAGAAAACCATTTCGTTTTCCTCTGAACCCACCAACTCATCAATCCAAGGATAAACCGCATACTCCTCAGTAGCGTTATGCACATCAAGGAGTCTCGCGAATTCTGTGTCCAGGCCGAATGATTCCCCAAGACCGGTTGGCATGCGCTTCCTGATGGTATTGAGGTATTCTTTGATCCGGGTGTGCTGCTGTTTCAGTATAGGTGTGACTGCTGCGGAACCGGTGAATGTGATTTCATAGATGGGGAAAATGATTTTCTCTTCTATCTCAATATGGAGCAGGAGTTGCTCTGCGAGTTTATCCAATGCCTGTAATGACTTTTTGCCGTTTCGTTTCCTCAGTCTCTTCCATTCCTTAAAAATCGTGGCAAGCATATGGTGATGACTGGTCATGCTTTCATTGATACTCTCTCCCTCTGAAGTTAGTCGATCCATTTTTAATCGAAGTATTTTCTCTGATTTTCTATGATCGTACGAATATGAAGGGCGAATCTCAAGAAGAAATAACACAGAATGGAGTATCCTGCCCTACCTACGCGCCCTGCTGACAGGCAGGATTCGGACGGGAGGGTTCTACCTCTACTTGTTCTGAACAATAGATGAGTCTGGTCTAAAAAGTGGAGCGGAAATCTTTTGCATTTATCATAGTAGAAGTATGATCTACTATTATTCTATGTTTACATAATATCATGTTTATTATTTATTTTTTTATATAAGTAGTGCTAATTCCCCGACGAATCGGGGCAGGCTGTGTTCATTCGTGGTTTCTAGAGTCGTCTCATAAATTATATACAAAATTTATTTCTGTATACGGAAAGATATTTCTAATTTTTTCTTTGCGTTCTTTGCGTTCTTTGCGTTCTTTGCGGCTTTGGCGATCTTTGCGTTGTCTAAACAGACTCAATATTTATTATGGTGTTCAGTATACAAGACTCCGGTCCCACAGCCCGGTAATCCACTCGGCTATTCTATAAATTTGGTCAAGAATATCGTGGAGGAAAGAACAGTTACTAGATGAATGTGTCTGGCCGGAGTGCTGAATAGTATAGATATATCCTGACCATCTTGAGGTGTTGTGCTACTCTTTGGTATTGTAAGTTGTTCGAATCCCATGGAAAATGAAGATTCCGACGACATGGAACAAGCCAGCAATCAAGTGCTCATGGAGAATACGGCCTTTAATCCCCAGGAACTGACGGTGGAGGTCGGTACCACGGTCACCGGGACGAACGAGGATGGTTTCGCCCATACAGTGACCAGTGGCACCCCCGGTAATCCCACCGATCTGACACGTGTCGCTTTGCGCCGCTACTTGTGGTGATTGAGGTTCGTGGTTGCAGGTTGCGCCCATAATAAATTCCTCCGAGGTACGAGTAGATGTTGTGTCGTTTCCTGTATTAACAAAGGTATTAATCCGGAACTTTCTCACCCTATAGTCTTCAACAGAATTCTGCTCACCCGGGTACAGAAATACTTTCTCTTATTGGACCTCCGCTCTGGCGGCGGCAAGAATGATTGCCGATTTGACCCGGACCTTATAGTTGGGATTGATGTATTCGAACTTGATCATCCCATCAGTCCCCACAATAAACGCAGCAGGCACCGGCAGGATATGATGATCCCGGCCGGAGGCTTCTTCCAGTCGGCCGGTATTGGAATTGGTGGCTCTGTACGCCAGGCCAAAGGCCCTGGTGGCCACCGCAGCGCTGTCGGACAGCAGCGTGTAGTCTAAGTCATGCTCATCCAGAGA
>DATFLS010000745.1:0-4242 GCA_035267465.1 bacterium | reverse complement strand
CGGGAATATTCACCAGCCGCGCGACACCCCGGTACATCGGATAGCCGGCCACTGCCACCGGATCCAATTGGTATCGTTCCGGGAACATCGGCCAGTCCGGGAGCTTCGCAAAGCCCCGGGTCAGAATCATGTTTGCTTTCTCCTCTCCCTGTAGAATTTCTTTGACCTGGGTTAAAATCTCTTTCACAAGACCGGCAGTGCGGGACCCGGCATGGGATTTCCGGGCCGGATCCAGCGGTTTCACCCCGAGCATCTGAGGATCGGTATCACCGACGTTATCATCCAGATCCTCTCCCCGAATGACCATGAGCGCCCGGTGCTCCGCTACTGTTTCGAACAAAACCTCCACTCCCTTCGGCGGAGTAACATTGTCTTTAATTTTCTTCAATACCCGCTGATTCTCCTCATCTGATATTCGCCCCGCCCTGCGATCCACTACCTTCCCTTCCTGATCCAGGGTGCAAAAATTTAATCGGGCCGCCACGTCATTTTTCTGGAGGGGAAATTCAATGCCCAGCGCACTCAACACTCCACGTCCTATCTTGTAAATAATCGGATCATACCCAAACAAGCCCAGATGGCCGGGACCGCTTCCGGGGGTGACCCCCACTGCCACGGGAGTGATCTGTCCCAGAGCGCTCTCCTTCGCCAGCGCATCCATATTCGGCGTGGTCGCTATTTGCAATGACGTTCCCTTTCCGTCATTGTCGCAATCGCCAATCCCATCCATCACCAACAATACAATCTTTTTCTCATTCACTTCAGCCAATGAACTGATAAGAGTCCCGTAGGTGTCTTCCATGCAAACCTCCCTCTCTCTGCTGTTTGATTGTTAGGGTAAAATTACCGACAAAATACAGAAGTTTCAAAGGAGAGTTACTGCAGGCGCTTCAGATAATTTTTATGTTCTACACTTTTCCCCGCTAACTGAATAACATATATGAGACTACTATAGAAACCACGAATGAACACAGCCTGCCCCGATTCGTCGGGGAATTAGCACTACTTATATAAAAAAATAAATAATCAACATGATATTATGTAAAAATAGAATAATAGTAGATCATATTTCTACTATGATAAATGCAAAAGATTTCCGCTACACTTTTTAGACCAGACTCATATACCCCATTAAGAATTGGAAAAATATCATCAGGACCGGAGGCATGGAGACCGGTCGTTTCAGTGGTCTGAGATCACAGATACATGCCCCAACCAAACTGGTTTCAAAAGGAACGGATGGTATCCAATTGATGCGCAATATGGGGGACGGCGAGGATACCACCTGTGACCAAAATCCCGGGGAACCCCGCAATCACTGTTAGCAATGCGGCAGTCCGTGACAGATAGGAGCGTGTACTTATGAGTGCAGCCATCCAGGAGACAAACATGGCAATTAAGATCGAGGCAAATAATATAAAAAAGATACTGGCAGCATAGATCATTAAGAGGAGAGGGAGTGTGATAGGTAAAAATCCTGCCCCGAAGGAGAGTCCTCGTTTCAGATGCTCCTTTTCAATCACCATATCCCCTTGCCTGCTCTTCTGTTATCACACCGCATATCCTCTCCTGGGGCCGCCGATCGATCACGAACCGGGAGATTTCACCGGTCCATTGGGGACCGATAAATAGGGACTACCAACGTATTCGCTCTTTCTCACCAGGCAAATGACAGAGAATCAGTTATTCTCGGGACACGGGTTTCAACCTGAGCCGTTCCTCGAGTGCCCGAATTTTGTCGACCCGGCGACGATGTCGTTCTTCGCCGGTAAATTCGGCGTGCAGAAAAGTTGATACAATATCCCGGGCAACTTCAATCCCTACGACCCGTTCGCCAATACAGATGACATTCGCATCGTCATGCTCCACACACTGGCGGGCAGAGTAGTTCGTGTGGCCCACCGCTGCACGGATACCAGGAAATTTATTCGCAGCGAGGCTCATGCCTATTCCACTTCCGCACACTAAGACCCCCCGGTCAGCACTGCCCTCGAGAAGAAATTCTGCCAGTTCCCCTGCGACATCAGGATAGTCGCGAGATTCTTCACTATGCGTGCCCAGATCGGTGATCTCATAACCCTGCTCCTCCAGTTCCCGGACAAATATCTCCTTGTAACGGAACCCAGCGTGATCGGAAGCAATTGTCACTCTCATCTACTAACCTTTCTCTAGTTGTTCGCTCCTTACGGTTCTATAGTCTCGTTAAAATCCGAAGATCCCACAACCAAAAACATCGCTGGGAAATAATTCACTTCCATAGTCTGTTACCATTCTCTGAGATCCTCTAGAGGGATATGCTCACTGGTAACATTCATTGTTGAGCGGTTCTGAACCACAAGTCCCTCCCAAATCAAGTAAGTACACAGTGCCTGCGCGCTATTGATGCACGTGTACAACTCTGGTGCGGACGCTGTCGTCCCGCCCTGTGAATTTTATCAGGTCCTTACCTGAAATAAACAGTAATCATAGTTCTCAACGTGTTCGCACTCACCGAAATCTGAAACGGGTGACTATCTTCGAAAAGCGTGGTGCATAAAATTATTCAATATTAAGGACCAAGCAGATTTCTAAAACGAACACAACTTACGCCTGCGATTTCCTGGCACGTACGACAGCGACCCCAAGTCCCCACATAGACATCTGACTGTCATGAGTAACCAGAAATCCGGCCGTCTCAAGCGACTTCCCGACATACATCGGACGACAATCTACATACGATGGAAATTGTCGGTGTGCCCATTCATAAAGGCGAACCACCAGACCTGATTTTTGAGATTTATCTAATCCCACAACAACTATCTCACCGCCAGGTTTGAGCACCCGATGACATTGGTCCAGCACTCTGGGGATATCCGGAGTGTCGAATAATTCAAGCACGAAACTCATAAAAATGCCGTCAAATATGGAATCCCGGACCGGAAGATGCACCGCATCGGCACACAGTAAATTGACCGGCTGAGTGCGATGGCTATTCTGTAATTTTTTTGCGGCCTCCTTACACATGGCCGGCGAAATATCCGTACCCACAACTCTTCCTGCGTCAGTGACTGTTTCACCCATCTTCAAAAGCGCGTCTCCTGTTCCGGATCCGATTTCCAGAAGCACCTCTCCTTCACTGGCGTCTAACAGGTCCAGTCCCGCCAGTCGGTATTTCCGCTCACTGGACCCTGCCAGGAGATCATACCATGCGCTCAACTTATCGTAAGTTTCTCGTGCCTCGCGTCTTGATCGCTTAACAGGGCTTATGCTCTCTTCAGTGCTCATTGTTCACCGTCGTGATGTCTTCTGAAGACAATCCAGTTGCAGACTAAACAGATCTGTGGTTAATGGTAAAAATTCATCAGATCAAAAGCAATGATTACACCATCATCCGGATATTTGGGCCAGCCCCCAGACATAATGGCTCATCAAAAATTCAGACATTCTTCCAATTACCGGAAAAATCCGGACATTGCAGCAGTACGGAAAGCCCACGCTGCCGACGAAATTCTCTGTAGAAAAAAAACCTTCATTTACATAGATTTATACGGATGAACACCAAACATGCATCCATAAGATTCTGTTCCCTGGTTTCCATTTATCGTTAATAGTTTAAATGAGGAGTTTCATATATGAGTCCTTCAGGATCTCCGGTGATTGATACCGATCTCTACAAAGCGGCCATTCTGGATTTAGACGGAGTGGTGACCCAGACGGCTAAAGTACACGCGCGTGCCTGGAAAGAAATGTTCGATCAATTTCTTGCAAGCCGATCGGGGGAATATGAACCGTTGGATATTGAAACAGATTACCGGCAGTACATTGACGGCAAACCGCGGTATGATGGAGTTCGAAGCTTTCTGGAGTCCCGGGGAATTCACTTGCCGGAAGGGGAACCTGACGACGCACCGGAACAGGAGACTATCTGTGGCCTGGGCAACCGGAAAAATGACCTGTTCCGCAAAGTTGTCAGACGAGACGGCGTGGAAATCTACCAGGATACGGTGCACTGGCTGAAACGCTGGAAACGTCATGGCCTGAGGACCGGCATCATCTCCTCGAGCAAGAACTGTAAATTCATCCTGGAGGAAGCTGAACTGTTATATCTTTTTGATATCAGAGTCGATGGATTGGTTGCCATGGAGGTCGGCATCGAGGGCAAACCAGCTCCGGATATTTTCCTCTATGCGGCTGAAAAAATCGGTATCGCCCCCTCTGAGGCCGTTGTCTTCGAAGATGCTATTTCCGGCGTGCAAGCCGGGG
>DATFLS010000744.1:0-2524 GCA_035267465.1 bacterium | reverse complement strand
CCTGACCCAGTGGATGCGGGAATATTTTGATCTGGTGTTCGGTGTGATGTTCGCGCTGTTGGCGGGAGCTGCGGCCATATTGACCGGTCTGAAACGGTACATCGGCTATGTGGTGGAGATACTGATAATTTTCACCGTAGGCTACTTATTCAACTGGCCTTTTCCGGTCGCCCTTTCAATCACAGGTGCGCTGGTTTCGCTCTCGGGAGTAGTCACGTTTATACGTTTCCTGCAAAAATATCCCAAATCCGACATACCGGAGGAGATACGGCCATGACTCCGGACCCACCGGATCGGGATGCGCTAAAATCGCTGGGCGAGATCGATAAACTCATCCACGAACCGGCCCGGTTACAAATTCTGGCTTATCTCTACGTAGTGGAGAGCGCGGATTTCGTGTATCTGATGCGGCAGACCGGTCTCACCTGGGGGAACCTGTCCTCGCATATGAGCAAGCTGGAAGAGGCCGGTTACCTCAAGGTGGAGAAGGAGTTCGTCAATAAGAAGCCTCATACTCTTCTTCACCTCACAGGAAAAGGCAGGAAAGCCTTTGACGAGTATCGGGGACAAATGCAGCAAATTTTTGATGCACTGCCGGAGTAATACGCAGAGGTGAGATATCACTCTCCTCCGTCCGGGAGCAAAGGACGCCAACCTTGAAAGCAAGTCTCATACTTTATAATCTAATGAAGCATCAGTGGAGGTCAGCCCTCCGAGCGGCAAGCCACAGGCGGGATGTGGCCTCCAGAGTTATCTTCGGGGTGATGATGGTCGTGGTGATGCTGAATCTGCTGGGCCTGGGGTTGTTTCTCGACCAGTTTTTCCGTACGGCTGCACCGGAGGTGAATCCGGTCCGGCTGCTCAGCGCCGGCATCTTCTATTATCTGGCGGCAGATCTCATCCTGCGGTTTTTTCTGCAGCGTATGCCGGTGCAGAGTATTCGCCCGTATCTGCTTATTCCGGTGGGCAGAAAGCATCTGGTCCATCTCCTTCTTGTTCGTTCCTCACTCAGTTTCTTTAATCTGCTGCCGCTCCTGGTGGTGATCCCCTTTGTGGTCACAGTCGGTACGGAGTATCATACCGGACCGGGAATGTTGTCCTGGGTCGGGACATTGATGCTTCTGCTGCTCTGTAACAGTTACCTGAACTTTTATTTGAAGAAGCATTTGTTCACCAACGCAAAAATCGTGGCAGGATTTGCCGGGGTATTGGGTGTGCTTCTTGCCATGGATTACTTTGCGCTGTTTTCATTATCGGATCTCTCGACGCTAGTGTTTACCATTCCATTGCAGTATCCCTGGATCATTTTTGTTCCGGTGGCGCTTCTGCTGGGGTTTTACCGGATGAATTATGTGTTCGTGAGATCACACCTTTACCCGGAAACGCTATCTCCCCGCAGAGAGAGGACGGTGGCATTCAGCGGCTTCCGGCTGTTGAGTCAGCTGGGTGAGATTGGCCTGTTCCTGGCGCTGGAGCTGAAACTGCTGTTCAGGAACAAGCGAGCCCGGGCCACCTTGTGGCTCAGCCTGGCCGTGCTTCCCCTGGGGATTGTGATCTATCGAATGATGCCTCTGGATCGAACAGACTTCTATCCCGTGCCAGAGACGACGTCCGGTGATATAGGTCTTGTGAGTAAGACAGGGAGTGAATCACAGTTGAGTAAACAGGTAACATTTGTTGTGGTCCCCGGGCAGCCGCCGCCGGATACCTACGTGTATATTGCCGGGGATCATGCCCAACTAGGCGAATGGGATCCCCGGGAAGTCTCCCTTGTCAGACGGGCTGACAGCAGCTGGGTAATCACACGAACGTTCCCGGAAAATACCGCCCTGCGATACAAATTCACCCTGGGATCCTGGGAAACTGAAGCAGTTAATGCCGGGGGTCGCATCCTTGATGTCGCCACTTTGACAGTAAGGAATGATACCACACTCACTGTTCATGTGGCGGGATTTCAAAAGCCACGAAGACATGTCATCATGGATATCAATATCATGTACTTCGGATTGATGCTGACCGGCATGTTTCTCCTGGCGTACGGACAATTTGTGTTCGGCTGGGAGAGCAATTATTTCGACCTGATTTTATCCGGAAAGATTGATTTTAATACCTATCTTCGATCGAAGTTCTGGTTCCTGGGATTTTCTGTAATCATACTGTACTTGCTGCTCCTGCCATATGCATTGATCAGTGTGAATTTGCTCTACATCCATGGCAGTCTGGCACTATACAACATCGGCATCAACAGTCCACTGATCCTGTTTTTGAGTACCTATACCCGTAAACGCATGGATCTGACCGCCAGTATTCTGGGAACCCAGGGAAAGGGAGGTGCGCAGTATCTCACTATACTGCCGACGTTAATCTTACCAATATTGATCATGATTCCTCTCAGGATTACTGGGCTTGGCAATGGGATTTTCGCGGTCTATGGGATCCTGGGACTTGCAGGTATATTCCTGCAGAGACCATTGCGCAATCTACTGGTGGCTCAATTTTCCCGGCAGAAGTACCGAATAGCAGT
>DATFLS010000743.1:0-3916 GCA_035267465.1 bacterium | reverse complement strand
ATATTCCGGAGAAAAATGATTCCGGCTGGTCCGGTATAACACCCAGCTGATGACAATCACCCCGGCCAGAACGTGCAATCCATGCAAACCGGTCATGGTATAATACACGCTAAAGAAGATATGCGGATCGGTCCCTGCGATGCCGGTATAAGAATAGAATTTCCCCGGATACTGTCCCAGATGGAAATGTTCGGCATACTCGAACCCTTTGATGATCAGGAATGAGACAGCCAGGCCGACAGTAATTGCCAGGAACAGGATGGTTCGTTTCTTCATGCCGCGCTGGATGGCATTTATCGCAAGCGCCACAGTCACCGAGCTGGTAATCAACACCAGGGTATTTACGGTTCCCAGCACTACGTTCAGATGTTCGTGTGCGTTGTAAAACATCTCGGGATTCCAGGCCCGGTAAAAAGTATAAAATCCGAACAGGCCACCGAACAAAAGGATTTCGGTCAACAGAAAAATCCACATCCCCAGTTTGGCAGATTCCTGCTGCTGCGCTGCATCGCTGAAATGATGCTGCAAATAGGATGGATGCTCTGCGGCCTCGGTTGCATTGCTCATGTCACTGCACCTGCTCTATCTGGTTCAACTAACACTTTGTCATGATCATAGGGACCAAATTCAATGGTCGGGATCTGTTCGAAGTTATGTGGTGCCGGGGGCGAATCGACCATCCATTCCAGGGTAAGGGCCCCCCAGGGATTTTTACCCGCTTTTTTGCCCCATTTTATCGCGTGGAGCAATACCGCCGCCATTATCAGCAGTCCCAGTCCGAGAATCCAGGAACCGCCGGTGGATAACACCTGCAGAATCTGATACTTTTCAGGGTAGAGGAAATATCGTCTCGGCATCCCCTGGGTGCCCATAATAAACATCGGGAAGAAGGTGAAATTAAATCCCACGAACACCAGCAATGCAGAGGCCTGCCCCCAGGCTTCATTATACATCCGTCCCCAGATTTTCGGCCACCAATAGTAGAGGCCGCCGAAGAAAGCCATGATGGTCCCGCCCATCATCACATAGTGAAAATGTGCCACCACGAAATAGGTGTCGGTCACATGTACATCGACTGCCGTAGCTCCAAGGAATATGCCGGTCAGCCCGCCGATGGCAAATGTGAAGAAAAAACTGAGGGTAAACAGCATGGGTGTTTCGAAAGTAATGGCTCCCTTGTACATGGTTGACACCCAATTGAACATTTTCACCCCTGAGGGAATCGCCACCAGGAAGGTCAGGAAAGAGAATATAAGGGTAGCATACTGGGACTGTCCGCTCACGAACATATGATGTCCCCAGACGCCGAAACTCAGGAAGGCGATAGCGATACTGGAATAGGCAATGGGTTTAAAGCCGAAGATCTTCCGGTGGGAAAATGTGGAGACCAGTTCACTGATGATTCCCATCCCCGGCAGGATCATAATATAGACCGCCGGATGGGAGTAGAACCAGAAAAAGTGCTGAAACAGCACCGGATCGCCGCCCATCGCGGGATCAAAAATCCCGATACCGAACGCCCGTTCCAGGATGAGGAGGACCAGCGTGATCCCCAGAACCGGGGTTGCCAGCACCTGGATGATCCCGGTGGCATAAATTCCCCAGACAAACAGTGGCATTTTATACCACGTTATGCCAGGTGCACGCAGCTTGTGAATGGTTGCGATAAAATTCAGGCCGGTGAAAATGGAGGAGAATCCCAGGATAAAAATCGCGAACACCATGGTGATCACGGCACCGGTGGTCTGCGTACTGTAGGGTGTGTAAAAAGTCCAACCCGTATCTACCGACCCGGCCAGGATCGCATAGACGGCCAGGCCGGATCCAATAATGTAAAAGTACCAGCTGGCCAGATTGAGTCTGGGAAAGGCGACATCCTTGGCTCCGATCTGAATGGGCAGCGCAAAATTGCCCAGAATCGCCGGGACGGAAGGAATAATGAACATGAAGATCATAATCGCCCCGTGCAGGGTGAACAGCTGATTATAGGTTTTCGCCTGGATCAAATCAGGTCCCGGTCCGAGTAATTCCAGCCGGAGAAACAACGCCAGCAATCCCCCGAACAAAAACATGAGCATGATGGACCACAGATACAGAATAGCGATCCGTTTATGATCTTTGGTGAGCAGCCAGGATTTGATCCCGTGGGCAGCGTTCAGGTAATTCACTTTATTTTCACCATGAGCTGTGGAAAGTGTTTCTGTGCTCATATCGTTTTACTCTGCCGTTACTTGTTCTGATTCAACTTGCTCAACTTCGCTCAAAGACTTAAGATACGCCACCAGTGCATCCAGCTGCCGGTCATTGATCAGTCCCTGGAAGGTGGGCATCACCGGCTGGAAGCCCTGGGTGACCTTCGCCTGTGGATTCAGAATCGATTCCCGGAGATAATTCTCATCAACCGTCACAGTGCTGCCGTCCGATAAGGTCACCTCGTGGCCGAAGAGATTCCGGAATGTCGGCCCGACATTGGCGCTCCCATCCACTGAGTGACAGGTAATACACTGGCGATTGGAGTACAGCTGTTTCCCCTGGGCCACCAGAGACTGTCCGGACGGCGCTTCACCTGCGGGGCCACCCTCCAGAAAGGAGGCATATTCATCGCTGGACACCACCCGCACAGTTCCGAGCATCTCGGAATGCCCTTTCCCACAGAACTCGGCACAGTAGAGATCAAATTTCCCGGTGCGCTTCGCCTCGAACCAGGTGATGGTATACCGGTTGGGCACCACATCTTGCTTAATTCGAAATTGCGGGACATAAAAACTGTGTATGACATCGTCAGAGGACATCAACAATTTAATCGGTTGATTCACCGGCACCACCAATTCATTGAGACTGTTTGAGCCGTTGGGATAATCAAACACCCACATCCATTGCCGTCCGGTGACTTTGATTTCCAGAGCATCTCTGGGCACCACCTGTAATTTCATAAATGTGTTAAATCCCCAGACAAACACGATAAACACCAGAATGATCGGTACCAGAGTCCAGACAACTTCCAGCTTGACATTGTAGGCAACCTGCGAAGTCGCGTTCGGGCGATCCGCCCGTTTGCGATACTTGATGATGAAATAGACCGATATCCCGACAATCAAAAGAAAAAAGAACACCGAAGCCCAGAGGATAAAATAAAATAACGCATCAACATCGCCTGCAATAGTTGAACTGCCTTCCGGCATCCAGAATGTTCCCGTAGTGTCCATAAACCGTACTCTCTACCCGACTCGTTCGCCTATGACGTTTCCTTTTTTCGCGAATCTCTCCACCAGAAAACTCCTAACACTGATCCCAGGACCGCTACTGTGAACACCCCGCCGACTTTCATGAGATTTTGCGCAAACAACACATATCCTTCCGCATCCGGATCATACTGATAACAATACAAGAGCAGCTTATCCGCAGCGTTTCCGATTTTCCCCTGCGATCCTTCCAGGAGCGCTAAACGTAAATTCCTTTTCTGATGATTAATGCCATACAGATAGCGGGTGATTTTTCCGTTTTCGGTCAGTACGTACGAGACCGCCGGATGAGCATAAATGCCCTTCTCTTCCACATAGTAATATTGAAATCCCAGGGCGTCGGCCAGAACCCGGGACTGGCTCTCTTCCCCGACCAGAAACGCCCATCCGTTATCGCTCACCTCCTTCTCCAGGCTCCCCAAATATGCATCATGCTTCGACCGGGCCATTTCCGGTGTCTCCTGGGGATCAATACTCACTGCCACCATTTGATATTCCTCTCCGGGAGTCCAGTCCAGACTATCCACGCTTTTTCGGAGGCCGTTGAGTACCAGAGTACACAGCATGGGGCATTCATAATATACGAGCGTTAACAAGACCGGTTTATCCTGGTTGAAGTATTTGCGAAGCGTGACCTGCTTGCCATGATGATCGGTGAATTGCAAATCCAGCGG
>DATFLS010000742.1:0-7198 GCA_035267465.1 bacterium | reverse complement strand
ACCGGTATGATTGTGAACGGTCTTACCTTGGTCGATGAACGCGCAGGACAGCCACAGTCAGCTATTCCGCTGAGTGCAATTGATCAGGTTTCGGTTCTATCGGGAGGATATAATGCCGAACACGGTGAATTTCGTTCGGGGATAATCAATGTCAAAACAAAGACAGGAAGTGCTCAGCGGTATAACGGGCGGATAGACATGTCCGGCAATGTTCCCAGGATGAAGCGGTTTGGCAAGTCAATTTATGACCCGTACAATACACTCCTGCGACCCTACGCCGATCCATCTGTCGCATTTCAGGGAACCGACCAGGCCTGGGAAAACCAGGATTATACTCGGCAACAACATCCGTCGTTTGAAGGATGGAACCAGTTAGCTGAAAATTACAACCGTGATCGTCCGGAAGATTCACATATGACTCCCCTGGATTTATATCTCTGGAATGCGTGGATGCATATGGTGGAACCGCCGTTTGGCCAATTGGAGAACATGGGTTATGATGTACCCCAGGATTTAGAGTCGGCAATGGAAGAACACGCCCATGAACCGGAAGGTCAGCATTCCGACTACAATTTAGATCTGGGTATTGGCGGTCCTGTACCGATGATCGGACAGGGATTGGGCGATGCCACCTTTTATTTATCGCATAATTTGAATAAAGGGTATTATGCCCAACCCGTTTCCATCAATGCGCAGACTCTGCATAGCACCTTGTTGACAGTGCAATCGAACCTTACCTCTGATTTAAAACTCAAACTGAACGGATACTATCGCTACCGGCATGGCGCTTCGGAAGATAGAAGAGGTGAAGGACTGCAACGTATTGATAACGTGAACACCTTCGCCGATTTTGGTGAGACATATTACTGGTATGAGACTTATTTCCATACCAAGCATGAAAATACCTTTATGGGTGGTTTAACCCTAAATAATGTCATCAGTTCGAAAACCTTTTGGGAATTACGGTTAAATACTATCTACAGCCAGGGACGAACTCCGAACAATGCTGATGAATTCCCACGTACTCCCTCGTTGAAAGCGCGCTTTGGGCCTGAAGTCGCGGTCAATGAGATGCCGTATAATTATAGTCCGGGTTATACCGAGGTAGGTGGTTATAGCTATGGTATGTATGATCAGCCTTACGGATTATCGCATCGCTTCGCCAATAAAGCGGGCGAGAAAGAACAGGAAAGTGACACCTGGCAGTATCGGCTGAAATTTAACTTGACCAGCCAGCTGAATGTACATCATCAAATGAAAACGGGATTGAACTTCGACTATACCACCTTCGATCACCGGATGTTCTGGGTGCGACCGTTCAAGAATGAAACGGCTCGGAACTATACCTGGGGAGATAATACCCCTCTGAACACTGGGCTCTTTATCCAGGATCGCATTACGTACGAAGGCGTGGTGGCCAACATCGGCTTGCGTGCTGATTATTATAATCCGGGGGGTGAATGGCCGTCGGGCTATAATTATAACTTTGATATCTTTGGGACCATCGCCCCTCCCACCGATGATGTCATCGAGAATGCCCGGGTAGCAGATATCTGGGATGTCTGGCAGGAATTCGATCAGGAAAATCCGAACTTTCTGCAGCCCGTGGACGCCCATTTTGCCCTCAGTCCCCGGGTCGGATTGGCCTTTCCCGTAACGGCGAACTCCAAATTCTACTTTAATTATGGCCACTTCAGACAATTACCACCGGCGCAGGAGATGTTCCATGTGGATCGCAGACCATATCGAGTCGGTTTTATCAGCAGGGGAAATCCTAATCTGGAACCTCCACGTACCATCTCATACGAGACGGGAGTTGAGTATAACCTGTTAGATCAGTACCTCATCCGGATTGCCGGATATTATAAAGATATCACCGGGGATCCCGGAGATGTTGATTATACAAGTTCGGACGGACGAGTCGACTGGGGAACTTATCAGAATAATCAATATCGGGATATCCAGGGAATTGAACTCTCTGTCACCAAGAACTTCGGAAGATATATCACTGGTTGGGCGAACTACAATTATATGCTCGTGAAACGCGGATTAACCGGCGTTTCAACGGAGTATGAAGATCCTTCGAAGACGGAGATTTTTGGTCGGTATGAGGCCCAGGAATCGCGTCCGTTGCCCAGACCCCGATTTCGAGCGAATATCACATTCAGGACTCCAAGTTCTTTTCGCTCAGGGAGTCTGAGTACACTGCTTGGGAACTGGCGGCTCAGTGTGATGCCGCAATGGCACGCTGGTGGATACTTTACCTGGAATCCTCTGGGGAAACTGCATTTAAGTGATAATCTGCAATGGCCTGATTACTTCCGGCTTGATGCACGAATTACTCGTGCCTTTCTGTTCGGAGAGAATACTCGAATTGAAGTTTATGCGGATATCGAAAATCTCTTGAATCGGAAAATCAATAACCTTGCTTCTGGGAATCCGTTCTATGGTGGGCGCGACAGACGGGAATACTTAGCATCATTGCATCTGCCCATGTACGATTCAGAGGAATTTGATGTACTGCGCGAACAGAATCCCGGTAAATACCTTGCTGGGAACGATGAGGTTGGTGACGTTCGGTCGGAAGACAAACCATACATCAATGATCCCAATCTGCTCGATCTTTGGGGGTACATCCAGCCTCGGGATATCTGGCTCGGACTTCGTATTCAATTCTGATAGTGGTGCTGTGAGATGATAAAAATTTTGAATTTTAATGGAGGTTTCAATGAAATTATTGCATAACACAAAGCATGTGCTAGGGATGATTGGAGTATGCGCATTTTTGTTGGCATATTGCTTCAATGTGACTCCCTTGATTTCGCAGGAAGTGGAAGTTATAAAAGTTGGAAGATTCTGGACGGAGCAGACAGACGATGGCAGTCTTGGCCCGGTTGATTTCAGTGACGGCTGGTGGCCCGCGGATTACAATGTAATGGCAAACGAAACTCACATCGGTTCGGCAACTACAGGCATCGTGTATCTTCTCACAACCAACTGGGATACTCCGGATGGAGACACGTACGAGAAGGTAGTTTGTGGGTTACAGTCTCCATTCAACTCGGCTGGTACGATTATCGAACCGCAAAATAGTTATGTGCGATATGGATATCCGAGCACTCTGGTTAATGAGGAAGAGTATAAAGGAGATCCCATCGGAGAGGTGGATCCATCCAAAATGGTGGGATCAGCTGATCAGGTGGTATCGGTGACTAATGAGTTTGCCATTGGAGTCCAGGGGGAACGAAACGTCTATGCCTGGAGCCAGGAGAACCATGATGAGTATGTAATTAATGATATGACATTTACCAATGTCAGCGGTGGAACTCTTCCGGACTTTTATATCTCTGTCAGTATGGGGACCGCTGATTATGAGCAGGCGTGGGGGAACCAACCCGAGCCCGGTGATGTGGGACCGAATTTCCGATGGGCCCACTATTACGGTGCGGCACCCGGTGACAGTCAGCGGGTGTTCTATACGTACCATGCGGATGATCCCCGTGTGAGTGGCGACAATATGGGTAATCCCGCATTCGATCAGCAGGGACGATTGATCAGTATCCGCAATGAATTCTTCGGATTTCTGCATGTCTCGGAAACGCCATACACAGATCCGGCAAACGATGTCGACGATCCGTTGCAGCCCAAAGTCACCTTTCGGGCTTACGCTCCGAAAATTGGTATCCCGGAACCTCGCTCAAGATATGGTGTGTCGATCAACAACGCAGACTGGTATGATGCGGTGTCGGGTGGTGCAACACCTCCATTGGATCCCGATGCGCCTGCCGGAACATTTCATCAAATCGGAACGGATGAAATAGGTTCAGATGATTTTACGGCCATCGGCAATGGGTTGGGTTACTCCGGGACCGCACGAAATGAATTTGCGACGCTGGGACCCTATACATTTGAAGACGGCGAGAAGATCCATGTGGTCTATGCGGTTGGAATGGCGGGATTAAGCATTGAAAAAGCCACCGAAATTGGGCGGAAGATGGTAGCGGGAGAGTTACAGCCACCACCCAATCTGCCGGATCCGAATACCGGATATTTCCCATCGAATTTTGTGTTCCCGGAAAACGCGACGGAACAGGATATTGTTAAGGACCTCTGGATGAGTACCGGAATCGACTCAGTGCATAAAACCATGTATCATGCGCAATGGAATTATAATCATAACTTTGAAGTCCCGGGCGCACCTCCGCCACCCTCTATGTCGGTGAAGGGTTTCCCGGATAATGCAACTGTTACCTGGTCTGATCCGGATGCCGAGGCACTTCCTGACTTCGCTGGATATCGTATTCTGCGGCGGAAATCGAAACTGGATACCGCCTTATATCGGGTGGTGCATACGACAGGGGCGGGCGACAAAGCCGAGGAACACACCTTCGAGGATACGAATGTTCAATTTGGTGCCTCGTATACATATTACGTGCAAGCTGCCGTCGAAGTGGACAAGAATAACATGAATGCTCTTCCCGGTGTTCGCGGGGAGAAATTATGGAGCAATCGGGTATTCATACCGACACCGGAATCCATTGAACCTCCCCGGGGCGGCACTGAAACGCTTACGGATATTCAGATTGCACCGAATCCATATAATATCAATGATCCGAGAGTACAGGCACAGGGGTGGACTGATTTCCGTGGAATAATCTTCTTCAACTTGCCGGCTTTTTGTGAAATTAATATTTACACCGAAGATGGCGATCATGTCCAGGAGGTAATCCATGATAGTCCGGTAAACGCCGGTTCATATCGCTGGGATATGATTTCAGAAAGCGATCAGGTTATTTCCAGTGGAGTATATATTGCCACATTTACGGATCAAAATGGAAGTGTGGCTTATCGCAAGTTTGTGGTTGCCAGATAATCGGTTAAAAAGAGAGCTGGAGGAATTTGACAATGAAGAAAATCATAAAGTTTACTCTAATTATGGCGCTTGCGGTTGTCTGTTCATGGAATACGGGCAAGGCGCAAGTGGGGCTGGAGAAAGTAGGCCAGAGCACAATGAACTTCTTAAAAGTCGGGGTATCCCCGACTGCGGCATCGCTGGGAAATGCTTTCACAACTATTGGGACGGGTGCTGAGAGCGTATTTTACAACCCCTCAGGTATTGCACAGGTTTCCAACATAAGCGCGTTCCTCTCGAATACCATGTGGATTGCAGATATCAATTATACTGCCGCTGCGGTGGCGAAACGCTTCGGGACCATTGGATCTTTCGGCCTTAATGTGTTAAGTGTTGACTATGGCGATATTACCCAGACACAGCTCCTGAGCGCTGCGGATCCCCAGGGTTATCGGGAAGTGGGGCCCATGGATATCGGTGCGTTCGGCGTGGGACTCAGCTATGCCAGACAAATTAGTAACCAGTTTTCCATGGGCGGCCAGATACAGTATGTCGGACAAACCTTGGGTACAACGGGGTTTGATACCGGTGAACAGAAGAATCAGATGCGGAAGCTGACCCTTAATTTCGGAATGAAATTCAATACCGGATACAAAGGTTTTCAGTTTGCAATGGCAGTTCGTAACTTCTCCTCTGCTGCACAGTATGAGGAAGTTTCAGCGCAGCTGCCGTTAGTTTTCATGTCCGGAGTGGCGATTGACCTGCTGGATGTTATGATGCCCGGACACTCGGAGAATACCTCTCTGATGGTTGCATCTGAATTTCTGCACCCCAATAACTTTACCGAACGCGTGAATTTTGGTGCTGAATATCAATTAGGTATCATTTCAGTAAGAGGCGGGTATGAACATAACAGAGATTTAGGCGGACTGAGCGCCGGATTCGGATTGACACCGGAAATCGGGAATGCAATCTTTGGTATCAATTATTCCTATTCCGCCATGGCGGTGTTTGACGGAGTGAACAGGTTTTCACTTGTCGCAGCCTTCTAACTAACATGAGGAGAACTCTACGTCGATACTTTTAGGAAGAGGTGAGAACAATAATAAAACCTCGTCCGGGTATTGCATTTCCGGGCGAGGTTTTATTTACTCATTGTTTGTGATGAAAGAGTCTGACCTATATGATGAGAATTCTAACGGATTAGATATATCCTCCCCATCCTATTGCGATCCGGATCTAGGACAGAGATGTGATTTATGATTGCATTAATAGTAATTATAGTGAGAGGATTAAGAAGATCATAGGATTAGGCAGATGAATAGACAAAAAAAACTGAGTCGCAGAGCTTTCCTCGCTACACTTGGCACGGGAGCAGTTGCTGTTCCTCTGGCAGCGCATCTTGGATTTGGTGCTATTCCCCAGGAGGATGCCCGCCCGAATATCCTCTGGATTCTGGTGGAGGATGCCTCACCGCATCTCAGCTGTTACGGGGAAGAAACTATCGAAACCCCGAATATCGACCGGTTGGCGGCGGAAGGGGTGAAATTTACCAGAGCGTTCGTGACCTGTCCGGTTTGTTCTCCCTCCAGGTCCGCCCTCATCACCGGGATGTACCAGAGTGTGCTGGGAGCGCAGAATCATCGCAGTCAGAGCGATTTCGGCAAGGGCCGGGGTGAAGAAATCTACTGGGATAGCTATCACCTGCCCGACCCGGTGAAACTGATTCCGGAATATCTGCAGGAGGCGGGTTATTTCACCGTGAACGGCGGGAGAAAACGCAGTAATGTCCCGGGGGAAGTGGAGCTGGGGAAAACCGATTACAACTTCATATGGGATCCGGATGTGTACGATTCCGATGATTGGAGCGATCGGGCACCCGGGCAGCCTTTTTTCGCCCAGTACCAGCTGAACGGCGGAAAAAACCGAAATGCGGAGGTGCCGAATCCGGTCAATCCTGAAGATGTCACCCTGCCGCCGTATTATCCCGATCACCCGGTCATACGGGAGGATTGGGCCCACTATCTGAATGCAATGCTCCTGATGGATCAGCAGGTGGGCGAGGTACTGCAGCGCCTGGAGGACGAAAGACTGGCGGAAAACACGGTTGTGTTTTTTTTCACGGATCATGGCATCAGTCATGTGCGGGGGAAGCAATTTGTATATGATGAGGGGATTCGCGTTCCGCTGATTGTCCGGTGGCCGGGTGGACTTTCCCCGGGATCTGTCCGGACAGACCTGGTGGAACACCTCGATATCTCGGCCACGGCCCTGGAGATCGCAGGAGTGCCTGTGCCGGACCATATGCACGGCAGGCCGCTCTTTAATCAGGAGACTCCTCCCAGG
>DATFLS010000741.1:0-2007 GCA_035267465.1 bacterium | reverse complement strand
CCTTGTTGAACGACCACGGCCGGTTTGTGTATGAGACCGGCAAGGAATCGACTCAACTCTCACTGGAATACCTCGCTGAACTGCGGGTGAAATCGCTGGGAAATACTATCGTAAGAATATATGGAAAGAGTGATGCGTAAGGCAATTTATCCGGGAACATTTGATCCTGTTACGTATGGGCATCTGGACATTATTAAACGGGCTGTACGGCTCTTTGATCACGTCGTGGTTGCAGTGGCGGACAACCCGAAGAAAGATCCGTTGTTCTCCACCCGGGAGCGAATCGAGATGATCAACGAAGTCTGCGAGATTCCCAATGTGAGCGTTGATCACTTTCAGGGACTACTGGTTGAGTATGCCGAATCTCAAAACGCCTGCGCCTTAATTCGTGGATTGCGGGCGGTGAGTGATTTCGAGTACGAGTTCCAGATGGCGCTGGTGAACCGAAAGCTCTCTGAAGAACTGAGTACGGTATTCTTGATGCCGCATGAACAGTATACGCATTTGAATTCTTCTATCGTGCGGGAAGTGGCCAGCCTCGGCGGAGACGTGAGCCCCTATGTCCCCCCGAAAGTGGTTCGACATCTCCGGGATGTTTTTGGTGACGAAAAGAGCCCGCATGAGTGATATTCGGGTAGCTCACTGATGGGATGTAACCGGGTGCAACTTCTGCCGGAGAGTTCAAATTGTAACTCCTTGCGATTCTTTGTATCTTAATATCGCTTATAATTATAATATGATGCAATTAGCTGGATGCAAGAGAACAGAATTCAGCGGATAGATGATCTGATGGAAAGACATCAATCGTGTGACCCTACCTTAAAACATACATCATAGAAGCAATACAAGGAGCAAGGTGAATTATGCCAACCTATGAATACGGATGCAAGTCATGCGGACATCGGTTCGAAGAATTTCAGAAAATTTCGGATGATCCCATTTCAATCTGCCCACAGTGTAATGAGCCGGCTGCTGAGAGGCTGGTAAGTAGAGGCGCTGGTTTGATTTTCAAAGGAAGCGGATTTTATGTGACTGACTATAAAAAGAATAATACACCGACCAATGGGAACACTGGAGGTGACGGCGCTGCATCGAACAGCGGAAAGCGGGCGGAATCTTCAGGTTCGGAGGACGCTAAACCAGACAAGTCCTCGAAATCTTCGAACTCCTAATAATTTCGGAAGGGGAAAGCACCGTGTTTGAAAAAGTCACTCCACCTTCAAACGGTCAGAAAATCACCATCGATAATGGACGGTTAGCCATCCCGGATAATCCGATTATTCCATTTATCGAAGGGGATGGAATTGGACCGGATATCTGGGCAGCGGCTCAACGGGTTTTGGATGCCTCGGTGAAAGCTGCCTATGGAGAGAGTAAAAAGATCATCTGGTTTGAAGTGTTTGCCGGCGAAAATGCGAACGAAAAATATGGTGAGTGGCTTCCGGAAGATACCAAGAAGGCCATCCGGGAGTATATTGTGGCTGTTAAGGGTCCGTTGACGACGCCGGTGGGTGGCGGATTTCGCAGTTTGAATGTGACACTCCGACAGCAATTAAATCTGTACGCATGTGTCAGACCGGTTCGATGGTATCAGGGAGTCCCGAGTCCGGTAAAAGAGCCCCAGCGATTGAATGTTGTGGTGTTCCGGGAAAATACTGAGGACGTGTATGCCGGGATCGAGTGGCAGCAGGGCTCTGAAGATGGAGATAAAATTATTCAATTTGTAAGCAGCGAGATGGGAAAGTCGATACGGGATGATTCGGGGATCGGGATCAAACCTATCAGCGTCACCGGGACCAAACAACTGGTGGCGAAGGCGATCCGGTATGCCCTCGAACGAAACCGGAAGAGCGTGACCCTGATGCATAAGGGCAACATCATGAAATTCACCGAAGGGGCATTTAAGGATTGGGGGTATGAAGTGGCACGGGATCAATTCGCTGACGAAACCATCAGCGAAGATGAGGTGTGGGAAAAGTATGACGGAACAGTCCCGGAGGGAAAGAT
>DATFLS010000740.1:0-4542 GCA_035267465.1 bacterium | reverse complement strand
GATGGTCGGGACAAACCTGCGGGCGGTGCCGTGGTAGAGCTGTTCCGGCGGTTCTTTTGGTTCGTAGCCCGGATCCACATCGACGGAATGGCCATAATTCGCCCGGATATACTTGCCGTCGTCGCTCAACGTGAAGCGCCGTTTATCGCTGTGCCGGATGATCGCGGATATATCCTCGGAACTGATGTCTTTACCCTGTTTCCGGCTGGCCGCAATCAGGGTATCTTTCGCCACCCATCCGGCGGCGTCCAGCTCGATTCCGATACTTTGCGGATTGTGACGCAGCACATAACTGAGATATTTGCTGCGTCTGGTTCGTCTGTTGCTCATCTCCGAATAAATGTAAAAAGCAGAACCTGCAATGACACGTGTTTTTGGGAAATCTCCGGAGAAGAACATCTGTGTTAAATGTATTTTTGCAACCCAAGAAGAATAGCACACTGGGAAGATATAGAAAAGAGGAAAGAGAAATGAGAAAAGAGTGTTTTCCTTATTCCTCTGTTCTCTTCACTTTTTTCTGTGGCCATCCTGTTTTTCTGTGTTCATCCCCGGTGGACCGGGACAGGCTGTGTGCTATATTTATGTATTCAGGTTAGTATACTTTCGACGGGACAAGCATCCGGCTGCTACTTTTTCCAGAAGGTCGGCGATAACAGAATAATGACGGTGAAGACCTCCAGCCGGCCCATCAGCATAAAAGAGCACAGCATCCATTTGCCCGCAGTCGGAATATGGAAATAATTGTCAGTGGGACCGACATTGCCGAGTCCGGGGCCGATATTCCCGAGCGTGGCGGCCACAGATCCGATGGAGGTGTCAATATTCAATCCCAGTGCAGCCATAATGAGCACTCCGACCACAAACAGTCCGACGAAAGCAATGAACAGCCCCAGAATATTAGATAAGGCTTCTCTGGGAACGACCGTCTCGCCAATCCGCACCGGAACAACGGCGTGCGGATGAATTAGTCGGATAGTTTCGCTGTACAGGAACTTGAACAGTACGAAGATCCGTACCACTTTCAGACTCCCTCCGGTGGATCCGGCGCAACCACCCACGAACATCAAAAAGAAGAGCAGTATCTGGGAACTGAATCCCCATTGTTCATAGTCGGCGGTTCCGTAGCCGGTGGTAGTCAGGATAGAGATCACCTGGAACAGGGTATGCTGGAGCGCCTGGGTGATGTCCTGGTATCGGAACAGGAACGTATCGATTCCAACGATGACAAAGCCGACTGCGATGATTGAGAGAAAAAACAGGAATTCACGATTCTTCAGATAACTGGTGAACTCACCCCGAAGGAATCGATAATGAAGGGTGAAATTTGTGCCGGCCAGAATCATGAAGAACATGATCACATAATGAATATACATTCTGTCGTAAGCGCCGATACTGGCATTGCGGGTGGAAAATCCTCCGGTTGCCATGGTGCCGAACGTATGACAGAGCGCTTCGAACAGATTCATTCCGCCGAGCAGAAGCAGCAGGGTTTGCAGCATCGAAATGAGGGCATACACGACCCAGAGAATTTTGGCTGTTTCGGTAATTCTGGGTGTGATTTTATCGTGAGTGGGGCCGGGGACTTCCGCTTTAAACAACTGCATCCCGCCGACACCAAGGTAAGGGAGAATTGCCAGCGAGAGCACAATGATGCCCATCCCTCCGAGCCAGTGGGTCAGGCTGCGCCAGAACAGAAGTCCGTGGGGCACGATTTCAATATCGGTTAAGATGGTGGCTCCGGTGGTGGTGAAACCGGACATGGTTTCGAAGAAGGCATTCGTGAAAGAAGGAATTATCCCGGAGATAATAAAGGGAAGCGACCCGAAGAGTGAGAAGCAGATCCAGCTGAACGTCACAATGGCAAAGCCCTCTTTCGGACGGAGTTCGTGCTCGAACCGCGAGAGGAAAAATCCAGTGAGGCCGCATACAAACGTAATGCCTGCAGCGATCAGGAGTGTGATATAATCCTGGTCACCGTAATAAAGTGAAAACGGAATAGGCAGCAGCATGGCCCCTGCCTCGAACATAATGAGAAGGGACAGCACATGGATTACGCTGCGAACATACACAACATCGTACCCTGTTTTTACTTAGTCTGCTCGTGATGCATTAATGAAACAGTTTTTCCACATCGGCCCGGGCGTCCGGAAGCGTGAAGACAACCACGGTATCACCGGGATGAAACTGGGTTTCACCAGTGGGAAGGATAAATTTGTCTTCCCTGAGAATCGCTCCCACAATGGCAGAGTCAGGGAAGCGTACATCTTTGAGGGCCTTCCTGATGATTTTTGATTGGCTGTTCACCTGGAATTCGATGATTTCCGCATCGATCTCCGGCAGGCTGGTGATAGAGGCCACCATCTGGTGCCGGATAAACCGCTGTACTTCGTTCACGGTAATGAGCTGTTTGCTCACTACTGCATCCATTCCGATGGTGGGAGTGATAGGGAGATAGTCTACGTTATTCACCAGGGCGATGGTACGGGGCACCTTCAAATGACGCGCCACCAGGGTGGAAATGATATTTGTTTCGTCGTCGCCGGTGACGGCGGCAAACACGTCCATCTCCATAAGTCCCTCGGACGCCAGCAGGTCAATATCGGTGCCGTCGCCGTGGATGATCAGGCTGTTGTGGAGAATATTGGCGATCGCTTCGGACCGGGCGGCATTACTTTCAATAATTTTGATTGAATAATCCTTACTCAATGTGCCTGCGATAAATTGCCCTACCAGACCGCCGCCAAGGATCATAATATCGTTGACCCTGGTTTCATTTTTCCCGGTGATGTCCATCAGCTGTGGAATATACTGCGAGTCGCAGACCACAAAAATCTGGTCGCCGTCTTTCAGGATCGTCTCACCCCCGGGGATGATTGTTCTCTGGAGGCGATTGATTGCAACCACCCGTTGGGGGATTTCAGCATAGATTTTCGCAAGTTCTTTCAATGGCGTACCCAGGACCGGGGAATTTGTTTCTAACCTGATTCCCAGCATCTGGCACTTGCCGCCCGCGAACTCGATCACGTCCGTGGCTTCGGATCGTTTCACCAGCCGGATGATGGCGTTAGCGGTTTCTTTCTCCGGATGGATAATCAGGTCAATACCCAGATCCTCCTTATTCAGGATATAGTCCGGATCCGTGAATTCCGGGTTTCTCACCCGGGCAATAGTCACCGGCATCCCGACTTTTTTCCCGATCTGGCAGGCAAGAATGTTCACTTCGTCTTTATTGGTCATGGCAGCCAGAATGTCCGCATCATGTATTTGTGCCTGGCTGAGGCTGTGGTAACTGGCGCCGTGTCCCTCGATCACCAGCGCATCCAGCTGTTCGGCGGCCCGCTTCACCAGCAGGCTGTCATGATCGACGATCATGGTATTGTGACGCTCGACTGACAGACGCTTCGCCAGATGAAATCCGATATCTCCGGCACCGACGATAAGAATATTCATATACAAAAATATCTGAAGTTCTTCTTCGAAAACAAAACAGAAAACTGGCTCTGTTCCCTTCGATCAATGATTTTCGGGGACTTCTGCAGTTCAACCGAATGTCTATTGGGACGGATCAGCGTCAGGGTTCACGGCATCGATTGCTGAGAGCGGATGATTCGGATCTTCCGGACCAATGGAAACGTTCACCTACACAAGATCGCCGGCTTTCAGCGTGTCGTATTGGTTCCGGATGATTTCCCAGGCCCGGTCCACATGCCGCTGTTCGGTGCGCAGGTTCCCGATTGCCATGCGAAGGACATAGTGCTCATTCAGTTTCGTATGCGAAAGAAATACCTCCCGGGTACCATTGATGGATGACAGCAGTTGTTCATTCAGTTCATTCAACCGTTCTGAATCATCCATCCCCCTGGGATGGGCCCGAAAGCAGAGAGTGCTGAACGGGGCAGGTGCCATCAGTTCAAACTCTTGATGCGCTCCAATCCGTTCAGACATGGTACGGGCGAAACGTATGTGGGTCCGGATGCGGTCGGCGATGCCCTGCTGACCGAAGTAACGCAGCACAAACCACAGTTTCAGCGCCCGAAAGCGCCGGCCCAGCTGGATGCCATAATCCATATAATTTTCGACTTCGTTGTCCTGTGAGGTGCGAAGATACTCGGGTATCAGGGTGAAGGCCTGTTTCAAAACCTCAGGTTTCCTGGTATAAAACGCACTAAAATCTATGGGAACGAACAGCCACTTATGGGGGTTCACCACCAGGGAATCCGCCCGATCACAGCCCTGAATGACGTGCCGCATTTCAGGTACCACGGCCGCTGCTCCTCCATAGGCAGCATCCACATGCAGCCAGAGATTGTGACGCTCACAGATGTCGGCGATTTCGTTCACCGGATCGATGCTGGTGGTTGAAGTGGTCCCCACCGTCGCAACCACACATAACGGGCGGTAGCCTTGCGCAAGATCACCGGTAATAGCGCCGGTTAGGTCATCCGGGGACATCCGGAATGCATCATCGGTGGGAATCTTCACAACATTTTTGTGGCCCAGACCAAGGGTGATCGCGGCCTTCTCGATGGAGGAATGCGCCTG
>DATFLS010000739.1:0-2360 GCA_035267465.1 bacterium | reverse complement strand
CGATTTTGCCGGAATTCTCGAGGACAATTTTGGTCTGGCTCTTGAAAAACGGTTGCTCCAGGGAGCACAGCAGGCGCTCGACCGGTGCTTCATCCAGGCTGTCCATAATCTCCGGGACGTCCTCCGGAGTGACCTTACTGTAGAGAATGCCGTCCGGCTCGACTGAAACGAGGGGACCTTCCGCACAGAGCCCCATGCACCCCGCCCCTTTCACGCAGACCTGCTCGCGGATTTCCCGCTCATGGATCTCCTTATCGATGGCCTGATTAACCTCCAGGCCCCGGGAGGATTGACAGCTGGCGGCATTGCAGACAAAAATGCAGTGCGCCAGTTTGTCTCGCTGGGAGCGCTCCTTATCCGCGATCTGCTGTAATTCGTCAAGATTCATCGTTCCTCCACTCACTAATCATTGCTTCAACGCTTTCCTCATCAAGATGCCCTTTCACCTCACCGTCAACCACGCCGGCGGGCGCCATACTGCAGGCGCCGATACAGCGGGCAGTCATCAGCGAAACTTTCCCATCCGGGGACGTTCCGCCCACTTCAGCACCGGCGATATCTTCGATCTTCTCAATTAGTTTTTCGGAGCCTTTAATGTGGCAGGCCGTACCGTTGCAGATGACGCAGGTATGTTCCCCCCGGGGCTTCAGGTCGAAGAAGTGATAGAAGGTGGCGACCCCGTACACCCTGCTCAGCGGGACATGCAGAGAGGCGGCCACATACTCCAGAGCCTGTTCGTCCAGATAGCCGAAGATCTCCTGCACCTCGTGGAGTATCTCAATGAGGGACGACCGGCCGTGCCCGTGGCGCCGCATTTTCCCCTGGAGCAACTTCCAGCGGTTGTCATCGCTGGGGACTTCCGGCTGTTTCACTTCCACATATTGCATGAACTCCTCCTGTCAAAAAGTAGGATATATTTGTCAACTTAAAATCGAAGAGCTGCTCAAGAAGTGCATGATCTGTGGGCGGAGCAGATGGGAGAGAAACAGGCAGACTAATTCGGGATGGAGTTGTATCATGGGTCAAATGGTGAGTTGTGATTCTCTGGTCAAGTTTCCGTCATTCTCTTCATCGCAAATGAATTGTGCAACCACTATGCCATAGATAGAATCCGCCGGAAGCCTGTTATTCCGGGGAATCGAATGATCTCCCGTTATCAATTTTTATAAATTTCGATGCTTTTTCTAAGGGATAGGAATTTTGATCGGGAGGATCACCGGAGCTGTGTAAACTGTTTTCAGAGGTGAGCACAGGAGGGCGTAATATGAGAGTACCCGTTCCACACAGGATACGGATCGGTAATACGAAATGGCTATTAAGATGACTCATACTTGGGGTGGGGAACTGAGTGAAGAAGTGGTACCGGGACACAACAACTTCACCCTCGGTCCCGCTCCTTCGTAAGTGTTTTGAAGTGGGACATGGGTAACACTCGTTCGGAGACATCGGTAACAGATTATACTATGAGCAGACCGCATAGATCAACCCCCAATTTCCCGAATGGGCTGATGACAAAAATAGACCATAGACGCGGCCGTGTCCACTTGGGGCCGGACGGCCACCGGGAGCCGGCAAAAGGCGCGGCCGATTTTATACTTGGTTCCCTGCAAGGAGATTTTCCCACTGGAATCGACGCGCCGCACCGCGTCATCCGGGCCATATTCGATCGACGGGAGGGTGGTCGGCAATTCCCGGGGACTCGGGGTATATCGATCGCTCGGGACCTGATCGTCCAGGGCCTGATGCGGCCGCTCATGATTGTAGCGGTGCCGCCACCAATCAAAGCGATCTTGGGCCTGGGCGAGGTCGCGGAACTGCTCGTAGCGGAGCAATTCCGCGTGGAGCGTGCCATGAAAGCGCTCATTTTTCCCATGGGTTTGGGGATGCCGCGGTCGGGAATGGATGACGCGAATGCCCAACCGCATCCACCAGACGCCCAAGGTGGTATAATAGGGCCGATTGGCCGCATCCCGAATGCCACTGCCCCACGGGGCACCATTATCGATGAGGAGCGCCTCCGGCAGCCCATACCGGCGAAAAATCGCGGTCAGGGCCTGCTGGACCGTCGTGCGATGCATATTCGCACAGGCGCGCAGGCCGAGATCAAAGCGCGAATGATCATCAAGAAGGGTCAAGGGATAACAGGGCTGCTGATTGCGCAACGGAAATTCCCCTTTGAAATCCATCTGCCAGAGCGCATTGGCCTGCGGCCGTTCAAACCGCTGGGTGGCGGTGTCCGCCCCGGGGCCGGGGACTTTGGGCTCCCACTGATCGTGGCGCTGCAGGATCCGGGTAATCGTACTGGCCGCCGGAATCTGATCCGGCCTCAGCGCCAGCGTGCCCTCGCGGACCAGCCGGAG
>DATFLS010000738.1:0-4625 GCA_035267465.1 bacterium | reverse complement strand
ATCGGTTGAGAGCACTTCCTCCAGCAGCGACTGCGCCTTATTGAGCCGGATGCGCGTAATCACATTATGCAGTGGTTCTGAGTAATGCTCCTGCGCCCGCCGGACGGCTGCAGTGATTTCGTCCAGGGCACCCGGGGATATCCGCTCCTGTAAATACGGATAGATGGACTCATCTCCACCCAGTAACATCAGCGCAAGGCTTCGATACGAGAGATACGAATCCAGTCGTTCCCCGTCCAGGGCTGCCTCGATTTGCGCGACCGCTGCTTCAATCCGCTGGGAATAGGTAACCTCCAGGCCGGAGCGACGCGGGGAGGTCAACATCTGCTTGATTTCGGGAATCCCTTTACGTCTGGTAGCGACAGTACCGGTCACCCCGACGCCGATTAACTGGCTCAAACGCGTGATATCCACACTGATACCGCGAGCCTCCGCTTCGTCCATCATATTCAGGCACATCGAAAAGGGGATTTGCATTTCCGCCAGCTGCAGGGTGATTAACAGTCCGCGTCGTAAATTCTTGGTATCGATGATCTGGAGCACATGCCCGGGGTGTTCCGTAAGAAGAATGTTCCGGGTGACCAGCTCATCCTCACTGGACGGAATTAAATTATTAATTCCCGGAGTATCGATCAGGGTACAATCCCCTGTCGCCCCCGCGTCGCCGGATCCCGCTCCACTGCCGTTCCGGTACGTTCCGCGGGTGATTTCGACGGTGGTGCCGGGATAATTGGATACGTTCACATACGAGCCGGTCAAATGACCGAATAATACGCTTTTTCCGACATTCGGATTACCGACTAACGCGATGGAAGATCGATGGAGTGCTGCTGGCGTGTCACTTCCGGGAGTAGAATGATGATGCCCCATTATACCTCGTTCTTCTTTTCCTCGAGAGCAACCTCCTGCTGACATTTACTGCAGAGTCCGTAAATTTGTACGACATGTTTGGAGGGCTGGAATCCCACAATGTCACAAATCCGATCCTGATGTTTGCGAAGATTCTCATCCATAAATTCGAACACTTCGCCGCATTCTTCACATATCATATGATCGTGATAGCGCTTGCCCCGCACGTATTCATACCGGGAGCGCCCCTCTCCAAAGTCAACTTTTCGCACGAAGCCGTAATCCACCAGGATATCCAGCGTCCTGTAGATCGTGGCCCGGGAGATGCGATCATTCTCTTCCCGAAACCGGAACATCAGGTCGTCTACTTCCCAGTGCTGATTCGTATCTGCAATAGCAGAAAATATTTTCTCACGCTGCGGGGTGAGTTTCAAATTTTCGCGGCGCAAAGCTGTCTTGAATGCGTCCAGAACTTCTTCCTTCATAGAACCACCTAAATGAGATTCAATCTCAACTGAATATAGAGTAAGGGAATAGGGGTGTCAACGAAAAATCCGGATTTGCTGAATGACATCGCTCTTCGAAAGGGAGGATTCTTGCGGACTTCAGGGAGTTTGTTGCTGTGCGAGCAATTCATTGATACGTCGTCTGGCAAATCGGCCATAGTTGCTGGAAGCCCCCTCTTTCTCGATAATGCGCTCATACAAGTTAATCGCCTGATCATTCTGTCCCAGATGTTCGTAGGCATTTCCCGCTTTGTAGAGTGCGGTCGTATCCCAGGGCAGCCTGGTATTCGGGTTGAGATAGGGGACTTTCAGATATTCCGTAATTGCCTGCTTATATTGATTCTGTTCAAAATAGGTCTCCCCGATTTGGAACTGAATTTCGGCGGAGCTCTCCGAATCAGCCTCCCCCAGCAGCGCAGAAAAATGTTCCAGCGCCCGGCTGTACTCCCGCATATTTTTCAGATAGACACCAATCTGAATGCGTGTGGAAAAAGCGTCCTCAGCGTTCGGGAACTCCTGTACATACTGTCGTGCCATGGACACAGCCGACTGCCAGATGCCGGTATTCTCGTACAAGGCGATCAGGTTATTCATTGCATTGCGTCGATACGTACCCGTGGCCCCGTGATCCAGAGCATTCCGGAACGCTTCAATGGCATTGCCGGGTTGATTCAGCTCGTTCAATACCGTGCCGAGGGTCACATAGATCTGTGCAATCATCGGGCTGCCGGGATTATTCACCGTGAGTCCGGTGAGCAGATCGATGGCCTCTTCATACCGGTTGGTGATCCCATATTGTCTGCCCAGCTCGTATTTGACCTTTGTTTCAAACTCCGCCGGGAGGTCCTGCGCCAACAATTCCTTCAGGATACCCACGGACTCCTCGTATTTCTTATTCTCTGCCAGCATCCTGGATGTCTCGTAGCGGAATGTCAGCCTTGGAAGCGCGTTCTCTTTCAGTTTCGCAGCCTTGGTCAACGCTTCAATTTCACTATCGGCGTTCCGGATGTCTCCTCCCCGGATCCTCGCGGTGACGGCCTGTTCCCACACATCGTACCTTTCCGGAGGAGACAGGCTCTGCGAGAGAGTTTTGAGTTCGTCGGCCACTTCTTTATATCGCTGAAGTTCGAACAGCATGTTCGCTGCCCGCACTTCTAACTGGAGGGTCTCGTCAGAATTCTCCAGCAAACCGGCCGCCTGCAAATAGAATCCCCGGGCTTCCTCATAGTCCTCTTCAGTATTGGCAATCCGGGCCAGATGCTGATAGGCTTCAGCGAGGTATTGAGTATTGTTCCCTTCCTGGGTATACCATCGAAAATATCGCTCGGCTGCGGATAGCTGATCCAGCCGGGCATAGGCGAATCCCGTCCAGTAAATAGCCTCTGTATTTTGTTCGGGGGCCGCGCCGATAAAGAATCCCTGGAGTGGAGACGCGGATTCTGCAAGATTTTGATACCAGGTGGCCGCGGACTCGTAATCGCCGCTTTCCATCAGGATCTGACCCAATTGGTTATCGACCTGTGATGCGTAGGGTGAATAAAACGCGTCCTGCTTCAAAACGGCGGCGTATTGTCTGGCCTGCTGAAACTGGCCGCCCTCAACAGACAACTGCAGGAGCTGCCAGTTCGCCCTGGCTGCAGCCGGGCCGTCCGATTCCAGACGCAGATATCGGTTATAATAATTTGATGCCAGTTCCCGCTGACCGTCATCTGCCGCAATATCCGCAGCAAACGCCACCGCCCCGGCATAATTCGGATCGTTGGTATAGTCGTAATTCAGGATTGTCTTCTGAAGCAGGGAAATTGCTCGGGAGTAGTTTTCTTGCTGCCGGTAAATCTCCGCCATTTTCACACTGGCCAGTACTGCAAAATCTTCAACATTCTGCAGGTTGGAAAAATAGTCAAGAGCGGCTTCAGGATCAGATTCGGCAGATAATTCGCCTAAATAGAACAGGGTCAGATTTCGTGTGTCTCCCCGGGCACTGCCCGATTCGAGATACTTCTCGTACTGCGCGAGGGCCTGCTGCCGATATTCCGTGAATTGATCCGATTGATCCTCAATCTTTGCTCCCTGTGCCAGTATTCGGTAGCTCTCGGCGATATACCAGGTGAGAGAATCCCGCACTGCCGGTGACAGATTTGAAAAACTTTCCAGCTCCCGGAACTGTTCCAGAGCCGCTGGATAATCCTGCTGGTACTGAAAGTACAATTTGCCCAGATTGAAAAAAATATCCTGCCGGTTACGCTCCAGCAACAGATCCCCGAATAGCGATGCCAGCTTTTGAAAACTCAGTTGCTGGTCGCGGTTGTAAAAATGCTGAATATACCATAATTGGTCCTGCGCCTCACTCCGTCGGGCGGAATAGGGATATTGCTCAATCACCCGCTCAAATCGGCTTCCTGCCTCCCGATATTTCCCGGTGGCTATCTCTGTACGGCCCAGGGAATATAAGACCTCGTCGATATCCTCAAAATACGGGAAAGAATCAATCACCGCCGTATAGGCACGTTCTGCCTGCGGATACTCCCGCAGGTTGGTGTAGTAAATATCCCCGATTCGCTGATACACCGCCGCGTGTTCCTCTTCCGAGGTGACGGTGAGTAAGTTCTGCAGCGCGGTAACAGCTTCCGCATAGTGTTCCAGATGCCTGGAAGTTCGCGCCAGATGATCATAGGCTGTGCGCAGAATTGGTTCTGATATACCCGAAGTTCCCGGCTTCACCAATTCACCCAGCTGGACATTTGCGGGCTTGAGAGAGCCTGACCGCTCGAGGGCGAGCGCATATTTTATCCATAGGGTATCCCTTGCTGAGGGTTGCGGTAAGAGATCCATAGCCTGTTTGTAATAGTCGCGGGCCGATTCATATTCTTCCTGCGTCCAGTAGAGATCACCATGATTCTCCAGGGCCTGCAACTTAATGCTCTCGGTTTGAACTTTTTCCACCTTGGCATAGATTTCATCAGCGCGGTCATAATCTCGCTGGGTAATAGCCAGCGCCGCCATTTCGAGAGCGGCACGGTTCCCGATCTCGTCATTCCGAAAATCATTCCAGAGTTGATTATAAATCTCCATTGCCCGCCGGGGACCCCATCGATGCTGGGCAACCTCGGCCCTGGCAAACAAGATCCTCCCACGCTGCGATTCGGCGGGAGATGCATGCATGGCCTTATCTAACTCATTCCAGGCAATCGGATACTTCGACTGACTCTGATAAATAGCGGCCAGCTGCAGCCGGGCTTCCACCGCCTTCTCGGTGTCATAAAATTTCTC
>DATFLS010000737.1:0-2756 GCA_035267465.1 bacterium | reverse complement strand
ATCCGGGAACTCACCCCCTTAATAAACAACTCAGAGATTTCCTCCATCCAAAAGGTAGTCAGTGAAATTATTCGGGTGTGCAATGATCCCTCTTCATCGGCGAAGGATTTAAAGGAGGTGATTGAAATTGATCCTCCCCTGACCGGGAAGGTGCTACGTAGGGCGAACTCGGCTTACTATGCCCGTCAGCGCAACGTGGAAGAGATTCAGCAGGCTATTATACTTATTGGCTTTGACGCGGTCCGTGATCTGGCCCTCAGCCAGAAGGTTTTTGAGATCTTTGCCGATGAAACAACCATTCATGGTTTCTCCCGAATCGAGTTGTGGAAACAAACCCTTGCTGCCGCCCTGATGGCGAAATCGATTTACCGCAGAGAATTCAACGAAAGAGGCGAAAATATGTATGCAGCCGGTATTCTGCACAATATTGGGATCATCGTGGAGGATCAATTCCTCCATGATCAGTTCGTGAAGGTGCTGGAGCGTCAACATGCCACACCCCGGGAACTTATCGATCTGGAAGAGAAGGAATTCGGGTTTAATCACACCAATATCGGGATGGCGGTTGCGAATAACTGGAATCTTCCGATTGAGCTGGTGATGGCCATCGGATATCACCATTCTCCCGAGCTGGTTCCTGAAGACTATTTTCGCAGTGCTTCGACTCTGTTTCTTGCGGATTACCTGTGCCAGAAAGCCGGCATCGGCTATGGGCACTCTTCCGATCAGAACGGCGATCGGATTAAAACCATACTGAAGAAATTAAATATAAAAATGAAGGCCCTGGATTACATACAGAGCACGGTTGAACTGGAAATCCATAAGATGGAAAAGCACGACTGGTTCAAAACCGCAGCCTGAAAAGAACGACAGAAGGGATGAAGAAGCCCGGGGATCTCGGGATCCGGAGTCAAAAAATGTCAATCACTGTCACCTCAGATTTATTAAATGTAACGCGGACGGGCGCGCCGATCGCCGTCTGTGAACAAAAGGGCTGGAAATGGCGCCGGCTATCCTGGGTTGAAGAGATGATTAAATTCTCAGCCAGGCAGTACAAGGACGGCGTCCCCGTCGATAAAATCATCGACTGGACCGATTCTGAGAGAACCCGCGGAAATAATTTTGACTCACTGGAGACCTTTTACCAGGCGATGGTCATCGCCGAGACCGAATTTCAAATGTCAGGACTGCGACCGCGATCTCTCTGGAATCTCACGTTTCCTGAGGTGCGGGCCATCATTAGGCTCAGAGCACGCACCATGCCACCCGAAATCATCAGAAAGCGCTTTCAGCTGCGTTCCGATCAGGATCTGGATGCATTGGTCCCGCAGGCAACTGAACTCCATGCCCGGTTGATCTCGGCTCTGACTAAAGTCCGCAAACGTTCCTTCCGGGAACGACTGGAGTGATGCAAATCCGCTCGCTCCTGTTCCATTATTGATCAGAAGCGGCCCCTATTCAAACGTCTTCTATAGTTAACCATTCCCACTAACAGACCGGCATACCAGATGCGATACCACACCCGACAATACTAGTCTTCAGTCAGCCGCCCGTGCAACTCCCGCAGATGTGCCGGGTCAAACTTGATCACCTTCCGGTCATAGGTCATGAAGCCGTTGACTTCTGACTCCACATCAGTAGTCTGGGTATAGACCGCAGCCGCCAGTCCCTGTTCTTTCAGAGGATACAGGGCTTTAAGTAAATTGTCATACTGTTCATGCAGCCTGGTTTCGGACTGCGAGGTTTTGTAATGGCCCGGCGCCCGGGAAAAATCCGAAATCCAGAGATGCCCTTTGACCACCAACGCCTGTCCTCCGAATTCACCCAGCACCGCTGCCCGGTTATCCTCGCGTTCCGGGATGCCGGGACCGGGATATCGATGAATATCAATGACGTCTCCCACCTGCCGGTCACTCCAGCCGCTGGCATTATCGACCAATCGTGTCGGGTCAAGGTCTTTGGTCAACTGCACGATCTGTTCGGTCCGGAACTGGCCCCACCCTTCGTTAAACGGCACCCACATCACTATGGATGGATGGTTATACAGGTGGTGGATCATCCGCTTATATTCCTGTTTGAACTGTCGGGCCGACTCAGCCGTGCGATCCGGAATCTGTCCCGGCCGCATATCTCCGCTGGGCATATCCTGCCAGACCAGTATCCCCAGCCGGTCACACCAGTAATAGAATCGCCGGGGCTCCACCTTCACATGCTTCCGCAGCATGTTGAATCCCAGATCCTTGGTCACCTGAATGTCGTATTTCAATGCTTCATCGGTGGGTGCGGTATACAATCCGTCCGGCCACCAGCCCTGATCCAGCGGTCCCATTTGAAAGAGGGGCTCATTGTTCAGGAACAGCCGCATATAGCCATCATCCGCCCGTTCCACAGAGATACTTCGCATGCCGAAATAACTGGACACCTCATCAATCCGATTTCCCTTGCCATCCATGAGCACCACTTCCAGATCATACAGAAACGGTCTGTCCGGAGACCACACTTTCGGATTGTGGATCGGGATGTAGAAGCGGTTCCCGTGATACCCGGCGGATGTACCGATGGCCTCTCCGTTATCCAGGGCAGTCACTTTTACCCTGTGCTCATCCGCAGCATGTTTCACTGCGGCTTCGATCCGGACCCGTTCTTGGTCAAGTTCCGGGGTGATCTTCACATCCTTGATATAGGTCTGGGGCACATATTCGATCCAGATCGTCTGCCAGATGCCGGTATTCGCCGTATACCAGATGCTGCGGGGA
>DATFLS010000736.1:0-2467 GCA_035267465.1 bacterium | reverse complement strand
TCACGATAAACAGCTGTAACAGAGCGGCAAGAATTGCATACTTTAGGCGCGCCGGGTGATCGATAAATTCCCGGATGTCAGCAATACCCCAACCGATGAGAGGCAATCCCACAAAGATCCCGATGCCAATAACCAGATTTCCTGAAGAACGCAGCACAGAAGACACGTAATCACCTCTCCCTCCGGACTAACTTCCTAATTCCCGACTGGAACCTTATTCATCACCAGACTGATGACTGCCTACTGCTTATTGCCCACTGCCTACTGCCCACCGCTCTCAGATCGCCGCGAAGTCCCGGTTGTCCGCATCCCAGCCCGGGGCGGACCGGAGAGCTTCCGGGACCGTCTCCACCTTGTCCACTACACTCCACATATCCCGATGACGTTTATCCATGAAGTGTTCATCGATGGAATAGTTCAGCATCTGAATCAAGGAAGTATAGAATCCGGCAAGATTCACCAGGACGATGGGGTTCAAATAGATCCCGAGGCGCTTCCAGGTGATGGCTTCCAGCAATTCCTCCATGGTTCCGGATCCCCCGGGGAGAGCAATAATGGCATCTGATCCTTCCATCATATCCCGCTTGCGAGTGTGCATATCCCCGACAACCCGAAGTTCCGTAATCTCCGGATGACCCCACTCCATATCATACATAAACGCCGGAATGATACCAATGATCTCCCCGCCCTTCGCAAGAGCCCCGTCTGCCAGCGCTCCCATGGAACCGACCATTCCGCCTCCGTAGATGATGGTTATCGAGTGGTTTGCCAGCAGAGCACCCAATCTCCGGGCCGCTTCGCTGTATTTTCTGTTCGCCTGGGTACTGGAAGCACAATAAACGCACACCCGCGAGATGTTTTCAATCATATTCTCCCCGATGACTGTCGGTTTTCAACACTGTGAATACCAAAGATAGATAAATCGAAGAAAAAATGACATCAGTCCCACAGGTGCGGCAGGAGTTCCAGCGCACCGGAGAATATAATATTCCGGTCGTACCTGAACTGCTGATATCCGGAACAGGTTATTCTTCTGGTTCTTCCATAGATGGTTGCAGCAATCCGAACAGGTTCCCTTCGGGATCTTCACAATAGCTATGACGGCCCACACCGGGTATATCGTTGGGACCATTGATCACTTTTCCGCCGGCCTGCTCGACCTTGCTGCTGGCCTCATCCAGTGATTCTACCTCGATCGTGTTAATGACTCCCTGGGGGAAGTGCCGTTCCATGATCGCTCCATTAATGCCGGGCGTGCCATCCGGGCCGGTAGTTAACAACCAGTACGCCTGGGGACCGTCCCAGGTGCCGACCTCCCACCCCAATACCGCCTGGTAAAAATCCGCCAGTTCCTGCGGCTTGTCTCCCAATATTTCAAAATGAACCGGACGATTCATTGTATACTCCTTTCTGTGGTGTTCAGGGAAAGTAGATTTAGTATATTTGTCAGAGGAGAATAGATCAATAGAAATTTTTACTCAGGTACTCTGCCACAAGTAATCAAGCGACCGGGGCTCAACCCCGAGATTCAGTCCAGCATGATAACCGCATCATCACGAAATCCTGCAAATATCACAATGGAAATCTCCCCGGATACTACGGCAAGCTGGCTTGGTATCTTCCCCGGGATACTCCAGAGAGGTTTGGCCGTCTCCTCAGTCATAGTGCATTTTGTATTATCGCATCGGACCTTACTTTGGGTTTTTTATTTAGGTCGGAGTAATCCTTTTCACCCGCCGGGCGATTTTCTTCCGTATTCGTTCATACGACGGCGGAGGTCCGGTATTGACCTCTTTCCCATCGATGAAAAGTGCGTCCGCTATTCCCCAGGACCGGAAGGTTTCGCGATCCTGGGTCCGTATCTCCTGAAATACCACCTGATCTCCGAAAGACTCGGCAGCCCGTTTGGCCCGTTCATAAGCCATGTTCTGGGCAGTGCACCAGCCGTTATGAAAAACGGTGACTGCCACCTTTCCCGGATAAGGTTTCAGGGATCGATGCTGCGGGGGCCAGTGCGGGGGTCGAGCATTTGGAGTATACGGTTTCCAGAGAAGCGCACTGATTCCCCGCCGATCGACTTTTTTAAACCCCTGCTTTCTATACTAGGCAGCGCGCATCCAGAAGGGCAGAATAATTCCCCAGGCTGCAATGCCCTTCGCACCTGACATTTCGGCATCGTGTTCAGCCGCTCTGAGAAGCGCCTTCCCCAACCCCTTTTTCTGGAGGTTTCCCCGGCCCTGTTTATGTCCATGGACCCAGATACAATAAATGAAATAGAGATTCTCCCCTTCGGCAAATGAATCTTCAATGGGCCCATACTGGATCATCCCGCCGATGACACCATTGTCTGTTTCGGCCAGTTTGACCCGCAGTCCCCGGTCCTGCATATGCCGGTACCAGCATTCTTTATGACCTCCGGCTTCCCGTACTTCCTGGGACCAATCCTCCAGACATTGAAAATAGATCG
>DATFLS010000735.1:0-13548 GCA_035267465.1 bacterium | reverse complement strand
CTCGTTCTTCGGAACCTTGATTGTGGTGGGCGTGGATGCGGATCAGGCGGTGCGAGGTTTACTTCCCGGATTCCCCGATACGGAAGCCATCTTCCTGGGGCTCGGCATGGCTGCCACTACCTTTCCTGTGGTGGCGGCGGTCTACCAGACCTATCTGATGCGGGAAAAGCAGTGGGGGGTGGAGAATCTGCTGGATGAGAGCCATGAGAGCTTCCTGGGGATCCTCATCCTGGGGACCATCGCCACGGTCATTCTGCTCACCAGCGCCGGTGCCATCCACGGAGTGACCGACCCGGTGTTCTCCGCCCAGGGAATGGCACTCCAGCTGGAACCGCTGGCGGGACCGGCCGCCTTCTATTTGTTCACCATCGGATTCTTTTTCGCCAGTCTCTCTTCCATGATTGTGAATCCCCTCATCGGGGCTACTCTGCTGGTGGACGGTTTTGGGTACGATGCGTCCATCAACGGCCGCCCGGTGAAAATCTGGACTGCGTTCGCACTCACCATCGGACTGGCGGTGGTCCTGATCTTCCGGGAATCTCCCATCGAAATCCTCAGGGTCGCCCAGGCTATGACCGTCATTGCCTTCCCCATTCTCGGGTTTCTGGTGCTGGCCATTGCCAGTGATAGCGAGGTCATGCATGAATACAAGAATTCCTTCCGGACCAACCTCCTGGGCGCGCTCGGCTATCTCACCATCCTGGGGATTGTGTTTAATTATCTTCGTTCGGTTATAAATACGCTACACTAGACTCAACAAGAAAAAAGAAACCGCGAATTCCACGAATTGACACGAATTGGTAACAATTAATTCGTTCAACTTCGCACGGAAGGACAACCAATTTTTTGGTGAAGTGATACATTTTTTCCTGTAACCTTTTTTCAAAAGTCGTGTATGTATTAATGAACATCAGGGATAAAACGCCAGGAAATCCGGAGCCTGTGTGCTGACGAGAAACCCGACTGATCATGAATTAATGCTGGAAGTGAGGAATGGCAGCGTGGAGAAATTGGGACGTCTGTTCGAGCGCCATCACAAGTATCTGTATAATTTCTTCCTCAGATCCCTGGGCGACCGGGTGACCAGCGAGGATCTGGTGCAGGAGGTCTTTCTCCGGATTCTGAATTACCGGCACACCTACCGCCCGGATGGCGAATTCCTTCCCTGGCTGTTCGCAATTGCCCGGAACGCCAGAATAGACCACTACCGGAATCAGGATAAGATCGTGGTGTATTCTGAAGCAGTGAGTAAACACGCCACTGACGCTTCCGACCCCGAAAGTGATGCCTCTCATCAGGGAGATGTTGCCATTTTACAGCAGGCTCTGGCGCAACTCACTCCGGAGAAGCGGGAGGCGCTGATATTAAGCCGCTTCCAGGATCTGCGGTATCAGGACATCGGCAAGATTCTGGGATGCAGTGTGAATGCGGTGAAAGTACGGGTATTCCGGGCCTTACAGGATTTGCGCGAGAATTTTTATGCATTAACAGGTGAAACACATCATGGACTGTAAACAGGTATTATCATATATCCCCGAGCTGCTCACCGGGGAGCTCTCCCCCGAGCTCGGGCAGGAAGTAAAGGAGCACTGTGCATTCTGCGAGCAGTGTGCGCAGGAACTGCGTTCAATGGAGAATCTCTGGAATATGCTACTCGCAATCCCGGATGAGGAACCGTCGCCGGAAATGGCCACAAGTTTTTATGCTATGCTGGACGGATACCAGAAAAGCATGCGGCATTCCCGGAACCGATCACCCTGGTATGAGATGGTGCAGGAATGGTGGGCACAGACACAGATCAGACCGGTGGCGCTCCGGGCTGCTGCGGTGGTAGTGGCTCTCTTCATCGGGTTCTTGTCCGGGAGATATCTGGGAGGTCCGCCTGCTGATTCCGGACAGATCACCGAACTCCGGCAGCAGATGGACAACATGCAGCAAACGGTGTCGCTGCTGCTCCTGAAGCAGTCTTCTCCCAGCCAGCGTCTGCTGGGGGTGAATAAAACCACTCAGGTCACCGAACCGGACCAGGAGCTGCTCACGTCTCTGCTGGAAACCGTCAATACCGATCCCAATGTGAACGTCCGGCTGGCGGCAGTGGATGCCCTGTATCTCTACCGGGATCGGCCGGGTGTCAGGAACGCCCTGCTCTCGTCCCTCGACCGGCAGCAGCATCCCATGGTACAAATTGCACTCATCGACCTGCTGGTGGCCATGCGCGAACACCGGGCGCTGGAGTCGCTGAAAGACCTGTTGAATGATCAGCAAATCAATGAATATGTGCGGGAACGCGCCGAATGGGGCATTCAGCAGCTGACCTGATCCGGCCGGGAGACAGATTGACAAAAGATAAACGCAGAAATCATGATAGCAGATTAAAGCAACTTGAAGGAAACAACTTGTAACGAATAAAGGATATATCGATGAAGACGACACGTGTGAAAATTCTGGTAATTCTCCCATTGATCATTCTCGGGATTGCCGCCGGGCAGACCGAAGTCGGTGAGCAGCTGACCGTGAATTTCACCGATCCCGGCAGACCGGGGACAGTGGATATCAATGTCCAGTTCGGCAACATTCATGTGACCGCATACGGCGGGAACCAGGTGATTATCGATTCGGAATTCGGTTCCCATCGGATGGTTTCTGACAGTCTGGTCCGGGGGATAGTCGGTGCTGTAATGAATGGGTTATCGATGGCTATGAGTGGTGACACCCTTTCTGAATCCGGGAAGAGTACGGAAGGGATGTATAAAATCCCGAATATCTCCACAGAGCTGCGGGTAGAGGAAGAGGACAACGTGATGGAAATCCGGGGCGGCACCTTCCGGCAGAGTGTGGATCTGGAGGTGCAGGTGCCCTATGAAACATCCTTGAAACTGCGCACCATGGGTGGCGGGTCCATCCGGGTGGAGAAGGTCCGGGGCGAGATCGATGCCAACGCCATGAGTGGCGGTATCGATCTGCAGAACGTCACCGGACCGGTTCTGGCTCATTCCATGGCCAGTGATATTGTGGCGACCTTCCGCAATCCTATCTCTAAGAATCCCATGTCCTTTACCACTATGAGCGGCGATATCGATGTGACGTTTCCGGCCAACCTGCAGGCGGATTTGAAGTTCAAGTCCCAGATGGGCGAAATCTTCACAGATTATAAAGTGAACCTGAAAACCACTTCCGACAATATGCAGGTCAGGGATAAACGCAGTACCGGCGGCAGCTATCAGCTGGAGATGGAAAAGATCGTCCATGCCGTGGTCAACAATGGCGGAACGGAAATCAAATTTAATACCTTCACCGGCGATATCTTTATCCGGAAAGCGAAATGAGTTGCCTGTCTGCGATGCAACAGTTCGGCGGTAAGAACGTCTCAGGTTGAAATGAATTCATATGATTTATACTAAAACGGAATACGAATCCTATGTTTAGAAAATACAGAGCAGGGGTAATACTCTCGTTAGTGTTGTGCAGTATTTTGCGAGCAGATGCCCGGAAGGACGCACCGGTGCTCCCGGATACCCGGGAAGGAATTCTTATCGGAGAGTTGTTAGAGACTATCAGCTCTGGTCAGCCGGATCGCTGGGAAGCATTCATCAGGGATCATTTCACAGCGGAATTTATGGGTATCGCTCCCATGGAATCCCATATCAGTGTGTTCGGGAGTCTATATGACCAGAGCAGGGGATTTGAGATCTACGATTATACGGTGAAAGATAACCAGACCTATATAATAACAACGCAGGATCATTTGACTGGTTTGTGGGGCAAATACATCGTGACCTTCACATCAGGCTCTCCTCCGGGAATTGCCGGTCTGCGGATTCAACTTGCCGAACCACCGGATGCGTATAGGGATACTACCACTCTGAGTCTCCAGGAGATTGCTCAGGAATTAGAGAGACTCGTAAACAAGCTCCACCAGGCGGATGTATTCTCTGGGACAGTCTTGCTGGCAAAGGGAACGGACCCGGTATTACAGCAGCCGATGGGATTTTCCAGCAGAAGGTTCTCAGCTCCCAACCGGCTCGATACCAGATTCAATCTGGGTTCCATGAACAAAATGTTCACCGCTGTTGCCATCGCCCAATTGGAGGAGCGAGGGCAGCTGGCGTATGAGGATTCCATCGGACAGTACCTGGATTCCACCTGGATTGCACCGGCCATCGGTAGGCAGGTGACTTTGGCACACCTGTTATCACATACCTCGGGATTAGGGAGTTACTTCACCCCGGAATTCATGGAGTCATCCCGGACAAAATTTCGTGATGTCTCCGATTACAAATCGCTGGTATCCAACGATTCGCTTCGATTTAAACCCGGGACTGACTGGCACTATAGCAACACCGGGTTTCTTCTGTTAGGAGCAATCATCGAGAGCATCACCGGGGAAAGTTATTTTGAGTATGTGCGGCGGGAAGTATACCAGCCAGCCGGAATGGGGAATACGGATGCCTACCCTCTGGACGAGCCGGTACCGAACCTGGCCATCGGCTATGAGAAACAATGGTCCCGCCGGGGCGTCCGGTGGCAGAATAACATTTTTAAGCACGTCATTAAAGGCGGTCCGGCCGGCGGCGGGTTTTCAACCGCCCTGGATCTGTTGAATTTTTCCCGGGCACTCCGGGAGAACATCCTCATTTCGGCAGAAGCCAGAAATACGCTTACCTCTCCGAAGCCCGAATTGAATTCTCCTGATTACGGCTTCGGGTTCGACATATATGCTGACGGCAGAGGCTTCGGACATACAGGGGGGTTCACCGGTATCAGTACAGCCCTGGAAATCTATCCCGAAGAAGATCTGACCTTCATTGTACTCGCCAATTACAGCCGGGCTGGCTTTCCAATCCGCCGAAAATTTCACCAGTTGATGAACAGATATGAGGGTGAAAGGTGAACTTGCCCGGGTTACATAATAACCTGGATGGTCCCTGAGGGGGAACTCACATGCTGAGTAATAGACAATCTCTTCAATCTTCTACCCTCCAGCTGAGTGCTGTATGTAAGGTGCTCCTCGCCCACCTGTTTATTGCCTGTTACGTGATTCTGGCCGACATCGCGCTCCATCTCATGAACGCCAATGCCTATGCAGGAGAAGCCGGAGAATTTGATCTTCTGAAGCCTGCCATGTTTGACTCATCACTCCTCAGTAGTGCCGGAGGAATGTTCTTACTCTTTCAGCTAATTGCAGGGCTCGTTGTTGCAATCTTGTTAATCCGGTTCTCCCGCGCTCTTCTAAAACAGGCCTTCATCCCAAGGATGCTGCTCATTGCGGGATTATCCTTCATTATTTGCAGCCTGCTCGCAGCCTCTTTTTCACTGGCACGGTCCGATGCTGTGTTCGCAGGTGTTTCCGCAGTCCTGGGACAGACCAGAAATCCTGTCCTTTCCTGTCTTCTCGCCCAGTCGGGGGTTTTTGGTATCTGGACCGCCTGGTGGCTGGCAAAAACAGAATCCATTCTGTCCCGGGCATGACTTATTGTGCAAGATCACATCTCGCGGGGGAGATGGGGAGCGAATATGCCCCCTCTCACCAGTAAGTTATATTAAGGTGTTAGCAGTTTCTGCCAACGCAATACCCGTTCCGGCGAACCCATATCATCCCGGATTAAAGTTCTGTTATGGCAATACGATATAATAATATGTTGCCAGAATATATTGCCGGATGTAACAACGGAGGTTCATATGTGTACGTGCAGGTATAATGCCGCTGCGATTGCCTTGCTATTTTTCTTGGTCATTGTTTCATTTTCACAATGCGAGGATCCCCTTACTCCCGAAGAGGAAGAAGAGACCGCGCAGGCCGCACTTTCTGCTCTTGATATCTTTGATGCCCGTGCTCTCTACATTGCTCCCACTCAGGTGAATGGGGCCGGTAAGACTGCTGCCACAGATAGTGAAGTGCTGAACCGGCTCTTTAAAATCACTACCGACGATCTGATTCAGCAGGTCTCCTATGTGTCGGATGAAGGGGATACCATGGAGGCGAGCTTGTATCCGAACAATCTGTATGACGCCGGTCCCGATCACCTGCTTATCAGTTTCAGTGCCAGCGCGGATGAGCCGGATTTTATTGACGAAGCATATCTGGTGCGAAAAAGCGACGGTGCGGTATTCCAGCTGGATTATGACGGGCAGTTAATTTTTCCGCAGGAACAACAGTACTTTGCAAATTACGGGACCGTGCAAGTAGACCAGAACGGCGATATTTACTTCCAGAACTATTTCTCGGGCCGCATGGTGTATTCATTGTCTATATCTGGTGAGGAAGTTCTTTCAGAACCGGTTTCCCCGCCGGACGAGAGCATCGAGTGGTTCATCACCGATTACAGCGGGAATGTTGCTGTCGCAAACTCTGATATGGAGGGTCGTGTAATCACAACGGATGGGAGTCTGTTCAACCTCCCCGGTGTGGAATTCTGGATGGCGGCCAATGATTCTCTCTACGTCAGCGCCTATCACGATGCCGAGAACTATTATTCTGTCCTACAACTGAATTGCAGTGGTGATACACCGGCATCTCTGGACACTTTCGCCACAGGGTTGGAAAATGTCCCGCTGTTGATGCATGGCAGTAATTACCTCATTACCATGGACTACCGAACCCTGATAGTAGTCACAGCAGCCGGCACCGGGAACGGGGTATGGGAAGTCTATAATCCGGACCGGGCCCCCCGGATGGTTGCCGCTGTTATGGAGGCATTTACAGAGTTTACCAGCGCCGGCGCTTCCGACGATCTTTACTACATTGCCGGAAACGGCGCCGATGCCCAGCCGCTGCTCGCCGGAATTGATCCGCTGACTGACACGGTGATCCCGGTGACCAGAGAATACGATATCCAGTCAATAACCGTTTCTCCGGAGGATCACATCTACTTCACCGGACTCCGGATGAGCGATGCGGCAAAAGTAGTCGGCGAGATTGATGCGGCAGGCTCGGTTACAATCCTGGATGAAGAATTGTCCGGCCCGGCCTATGCCCTGACCAGGATACAGTGATTGCATAAGATAATATCGCATCATCCAGGCGCGAAGTAGTTCCTGGTGCATCCGGTGATCAGGCTGTGATGCGGCTGTATGTGGTGGTGGATGATATCCGATTGGAATCCAGGGGAGAACACATTCTCATATCCAATATATGACAACAGTACAAAATATAGCGGGATGCTTCCGTGGTTAGAAGCATCCCTCTTAAACTGCACTTGATGGGCTATTTTACAGTATTAAAAGAATTCTATTCGGCCCCTTCCTCCTCTTCCCCGGCCGCCGGGATATCCGCCTGCCGCTGGCCCAGCTCCTGATCCAGCATATACAATCCGGACCGGTCATCTCCCAGAATATTGAGTTTATCCAGAATGGTCCGGAACAGATCCTCCTCCTCCACCTGTTCGTCCACATACCACTGAAGAAATCTGGCGGTGGCGTGATCCCTGGCTTCCTGTGCAGCATTCATGAGACCGTTGATGGCTTTGGTATTCTCCTGTTCCAGTTCCAGAGATCGTTCGAAGAGGTGTCGGTAGGAATCAAAATCGGACGGCGGTTTGGAAATTTCCGGTGCCCGGGCATGGCCGTCCATATCATTGATAAAATGAAAGATTTTCATGGCGTGAAAATTCTCTTCTCTGGACTGCTCCAGAAAAAAATTGGCTGCGCCGTGATATCCCTGGAGTTCCGCCCACGAAGACATGGATAAATACCAGTTGCCCGCATCAAATTCGTGTTTGACCTGTTGGTTCAGCAGTGATTCTATTTTTTCCGATAGCATAATTCTATCCTCCCTTGGTTAGATTTTGCCATATCCAGGCAGTGAGTATAGCGATTTTGATGGAAAATGGGTAGCGGATTTTCGTTCCGATTTTCACCACAAATTCCGGCAACTGCCGATCAGAATAGTGTGTCAGAATATTTTCCGGAAAACGGTGGTTATCTGCTGAAATGGCCGTCCAGCCGCATTGCCTACAAACTGATCCGGATACCTCCCCGCACAAATGATTCGCCCGTAGTGATGAGCTCGACATCCTCGTACATGTGTAATTCTTCTCCCAGGAGATTTTCCGCCGTCAGGAAGAAATGGTAGTTGTTCTTAAAGGTCAGTGTGATACCGGCATCCAGTTTATTGTAGTCGTCCAGTTGCACCTGCTGTTCCTGGTCGTGTTTGAACCGCCAGATCATCCGATCCATGATCGAACATAAGCCGATAAAGCCGTGCAGATGGAAGTCCCGGCTCAGATTTCGGGCCCCGGTGAGCCGTGCAAACACACTCTTCCCGGGATAATACGGCAGCGATTCACCGGTATCCTGGTTTCGGTTGTGAATCAGGCTGAATCCCGTGGCTGCCCGCCATCCCTGGGAGAATTCCCAGTTCAGTTCGAATTCTCCGCCTGTTACCAGCGCCCGGTGGATGTTCTCCCGCCTGTACACATAGACCAGAGAATCTGTGATGAACGGGATCTCCTCCGGAGAAAAATATTTTGTGGGATCCTCCAGGCCGTGATCGACGGGAGTGATCAGGTTATCTATCTTGTTGAAGTATCCGGTAGCCATGAGAGACACCCGATAATGAGGATGCCACACTAAATTTCCGGTCACCCCGGTGGAGTATTCTGGCTCCAGGTCGGGATTCCCTGCCCGGAAGTGAATATCGCCGGGATGGCTGTACAAGGTTTCGTAGAGATCCTGGACAGTGGGTGCCCGGAATCCCCGACCCGCCGAAAGGCGCAGACTGAAGGGGATTCCCGGTTTATAGTGAATCGAAATCTTTGGTGAGATCACCGGATTAATCTTCTCGGCCTTATCCAGCCGGACCGCCGCCAGCAGCGAGAAGAATGGATGGGGCGAATATTCATCCTGGAGAAACAGCGCCCAGGATCGCTGCTGATGTTCCGGCACCCGGCTGCGGGTGAAGTTGCGGTGATAGTATTCCGCGCCCGCCAGGACGTGCTGATGCGGCAGGCCGTCATAGGATACCAGCACCTCTGGCGAAAGCAGTTCATTCAGTTCATCGTTGCGTTCGCTCTTCCACCGGGTATAATAAGCGGACGGACGAATTTCCCAGTGATCGGCAGGCGAGTATTCCAGACCCATTTTCGGTACCAGCAGCCGGGAATGATAGGGATCCGATTGTTTATACGGGGTAACCGCATCGACGAAATGCAGCGATCCGGAGAAGGAGAGGTTGGAGGTGAGGGTGGCATCCAAACGATCCATGAAGGTGAGCAGCGAGTAGTCCAGCGCGCCCTCCCGGAACTGTGGCTGCTGGATGGGGAGCCCGTCGGATTGTTCCCAGTTGATAAAGGCATTGTTGACCACCTTTTCTCCGACGGGCCCGCTGTACGATATATCCGCATGACTGGTATTTCGGGTTCCCCGGTAAGCGGAGACATTCAGAGTGGGAGATTGCGTACCGCTTTTGGTGATGATATTCACCACGCCTCCCATGCCGTCACTGCCGTACTGTGCAGAGGATGCACCCTTCAGTACCTCAATCCGTTCGATATTTTCCGGCGGGACCATGTTCACATTCACCCCGGTATGCACATGCGAGCTCAGCATCCGGGTGCCGTCCACCAATACCAGGCTGTAAATGGCAGGCATCCCATTTATAGAAACCGTACGCTTGAACGGCTGGCCGCTGCCGGTGCCGCCTTCGGTATGCACACCCGGAAGGTAGGAAAGCGCGTCACTGACATCTGCCGCGCCCATTTGCCGCAAATGAACATCGTTCATGACGAACGCGACTTCCGGAGCATTCTCCTGGTAGACCGCCCGCCGGGTACCGGTCACAACTATCTCCTGGGATTCCAGTGGCTGCGGGAAAAGAGTAATCTCCGGATGAACTGTCTCGCCCGAAGACACGGTAACTGGTTTCTCAACGGATTCAAATCCGACGGCAGTAATCCGTAAGGTATAGGTCCCCGGAGACATCCCAGTGATGGTGAACTCCCCCGAGGCCCTGGTGGCGGCACCGCGGTGTGTATCCATAACAACGACATTCACGTGGGGCAGAGGTTTCTCAGTGCGCTCATTGATGACCCGGCCTTCAATCCGGCCCGGATTCTGAGCCTGCAGGGCGGAATTAATACAGAAATTACCAAGGATCAGGACAAGCCAGAGGAAGTAAGTTGCAGAGGATTTTCGGTGGAACATGCCTGCGCTCCTTTTTGTGATTATTCTTCAGGAAGACGTGTATAAGTATTGTAGTGTGGACCATAGTGCTGTTGAGTTCCTATGACAATCAATAAAATGTACATAAGATTGAGTGTGCTGACAACCCCATATAACACGCGACCGGGATGTCACATCTACCCGGTTGACTTCCCGGGGCCATATTCTCTTTCCCAGGGAGTTGCATCTTTCTCAGGATTAATACAATTTATAACACACTCGAAGAGAAGGAGAACACCATGTCTTCATTATCTGTGTCACGTCGAACATTTCTTAAGAATGTGGTGCAAGCGGGAGCCGCAGTTACCATGTTGTCCGCTCCGTTACTGCGTGCCCGTGAGTCAGGTGCCGGGAGCGCTTCAGTGATGACTTCCCGATCTGCACCTGCCGCCTCAGCGCCCGATCCGGATGAGGTGATCTGGGCCTGCCTGCTGCACATCAGTTACAACATGTGGGAAGAGTACATTGCTCCTGAACGGGAGCGCCGCGGATACCGGCCGTTCCTGCGGCTGGAGCAGGATCTCTGGGATGATGTCCTGCAGAAAATGGCAGCCGAGAGGATGAATATGGCCGTCCTGGATCTGGGTGACGGCATTCAATATGAGAGCCATCCGGAGATCCCGGTGAAGGGCGCCTGGCCCAGGGGAAAGCTGCGCTCGGAACTGAAGAAGATGCGGGACATGGGACTCGAACCCATCCCCAAGCTGAATTTCTCCGCCACCCACGATGCCTGGCTGGGACCTTACGCCAGGATGCTCTCAACGGATCAATATTACCAGGTCTGCCGGGATCTCATCACAGAGGTCATCGAGCTGTTCGACCAGCCACGGTTCTTTCACCTGGGCATGGACGAAGAAACTGCCCGGCATCAGCGACTGCATAAGTACGTGGTGATTCGCCAGCAGGATCTGTGGTGGCACGATTTCTTCATTCTGGTAGATGCGGTGGAAGCCGGCGGCGTCCGGCCCTGGATCTGGTCGGACTATCTCTGGAATCATCCGGAGGAGTTTTTCGGGAACATGCCGAAATCCGTCATGCAAAGCAACTGGTATTACGACGAGGAATTTAATACGGCCGTGGATTATGTGCGGGCCTACCACCAGCTGGAAGAGCACGGCTACGATCAAATTCCCACCGGGAGTAATTACTACAACCGCCCGAATTTCGGTTTGACAGTGGAGTACTGTCCGGAGCTCATCAGTCCCGCCCATCTGTACGGGTTTCTCCAGACCATCTGGAAGCCGCCCACCAATGAATATCGATCCGAATATATGGACGGTATCGAACTGGCCGGAGCCGCGCGGAGGGCGTTTGAAAAATAGTCCCGTCCCCCGCCCCTGAATGGCACGCAGATGAACACGGAAACAGCAGATGACCACAGTAAAAAATACTCGACAAGATTCAATACCCAATCCACAAAATCCCCTATGGCAAAGCACAGAGCGCAGGTTTTATAGCGCAAAATTGGAGAACGGAAAACGCAGACCGGAGAACGGACTCTATGATATTTTACCTTCTATGCTTTCCATCAATTCGATCGGTCCACCGATACTTCCAGGAATGTCGGGTATTTCTTGCTGTGATGCACCCGGTGCCGCTGGGCCTGATAAGCGTCCGGTGATGCCGTCATGATACTGGGCACGTACGTCTGCGGATTCCGGTCGTAGAGCGGGAACCAGGTGCTCTGGATCTGCACCATAATTCGGTGTCCGGGACGAAAGGTGTGGTTCACGTGCGGCAGCGGAATAGTATATTCCAACACCTGGTCCGGGGCGATCGGTTGTGGCTCCTCGTAGTCTTCCCGGTACCGTCCCCGGAAGATGTCGCCGCTCACCATCAGTTGGTATCCGGACATCTCGAAATCAGGCGAGTCATCCGGATAGACATCGATGAGCTTCACCACCCAGTCCGCGTCGCTGCCGGTGGTCTCCGCCTGCAGATGGGCGGTCACCGCTCCCCGCACCGTCAGCGGCTCGGTTAATGGTTCACCCACCCAGGTAACCACATCCGGCCGGCCATCCACGAACCGCTGGTCCTGCACCAGCCACCGCCGCCACTCCGCAATTGCCGACGGATTGCTATAGTTGATCTCCCAGTTGGGCCGGGGTTCGTAGGGTACAGGCTTGGCCGGATCCGAAATATATTCCGTAAACGAGATGTTGGCGGCCGGAGGTGAAAAATTCAACTTACCCTCCGGCTGCAGATAGAGACGGGTCATTTCAGTGGATGGGGGCCATTGATCAAACCGGCGCCACCGGTTGGTCCCGGTTTCGAATACCGTCACCGGCGCCGGAGGCTCGACCTGCTCCTGGAGAAGATACCGCTGCAGAAACGGCGCAAGCACCTGATCACGGAATCGCCGGGCCGTATCCTGATCGAATTCCAGGGATCCCAGCCGGGCGCCGTCATCAAAATGCTGACCATGGTACCAGGGGCCGGCCGCGAAGTAGTTCATGGTGTTATCTATATCGTGCCGCTCGAGTGCGGCGTACACTGCCGGCGCACCATAGATATCTTCCTGGTCCCAGTACCCGTGAACGTGCAGTGCCGGAACCAGCCTCGGTGGCGCATCAAACCATTGATCTGCGGCCACATCCCTCCAGTAGGATCCATAGCTGGGGTAGTCCATCAGGTGTTCCCACATCTCGTGTCTATCGTCCAGATACTCACCCAGGCCTGATCCCGCCGCACCCTGCTTCAGCATCCAGGTGTAAATGTCCTGGATCTCATGGGGATAATGGATGGACTCGTCCGTTCGGGTTTCCATGGAATAGATAAATGAAAAGGCATAACTCCCGCGGAATGCGCCCCAGTGGAACCAGTCATCGGCCTTCCAGACATCCACCACCGGATTAAACGGTACAGCAGCGGCCAATGCCGGATGGGGATCCCGCATGGCGGCCAGGGTGAGCCAGCCGGGATAGGATGTGCCCCACACGCCCACCCGTCCATTCGATGGGATATTCTTCACCAGCCAGTCGATGGTATCCCAGGCATCGGTCGTTTCGTCGGTCTCGGTGGGATTGAACTCACCGCGGGGCGGACGGTACATGTCATAGGCTCCCTCCGACTTAAACCGGCCGCGGATATCCTGAAATACATAAATGTACTCATCACCCATGAACTTATCACCGAGTTTGACCGACAGCCTGGACGATGGGTGGCCGCCGAGAGCCCCGGACGCATTATATGGTGTGCGTTCGAGCAGGACAGGCAGCGGCCTGCCGGCATCCCCGGGTGTCAGAATCAGGGTATAGAGCCTGACGCCGTCTCGCATCGGCACCATTTCCTCCCGGACCGTGAAGTTATCATGAGGCACCGCTACGTGGAGCGGTTCCTGAGCCAGGGCTGGTACCTTGTAATCAGTTATGGAAATGCTGAACAGGGTGA
>DATFLS010000734.1:0-7056 GCA_035267465.1 bacterium | reverse complement strand
CCGAAACGGATTATCTGGATATTCAGCTCGACGCCCGGAAGCTGGCGGTATTACAATCGCTCGCCCCGGAAATAGGAAGGGCCGGCCGCTGCTTCATCACCGAAGCCGGATTCCATCCGGGACTGCCCTCGGTAATGGTGCGCTATGCGGCAACGCAGTTTGACCGACTGGAGACTGCCACCACCGCCGGGTATCTGAATATTGGACGGGGACCTCGCTATTCTGAAGCAGTGGATGAACTGATGGAGGTATTTCGGAACTACCAGGGTCAGGTGTACAAAGACGGTGAATGGACTCGCCCGGGATCGTTTGACACCCGCAAAGTAGATTTCGGGGGTGACATCGGTGTCAGAAAATGTTATTCCATGTTTTTCGATGAACTCCGGGCGTTGCCTCAGATGTATCCGACCCTAAGGGAGGTTGGATTTTTCATCTCCGAAACACATTGGTTTGTTGATTATATCATTACACTTCTGGTTTTCGCTGGTTTGAAACTCGCGCCGCGCCGGGGGGTTCGTCCACTGGGCAAATTGATGTGGTGGGCCATGCAGACGTTCCCGAAGCCGCCGTACCGGGTGGTGCTTCGGGTTGAGGCCACCGGGGATAAAGATGGAAAACCTGTACAGTTCGAAACATCTGTTTCGCACCCGGATGGCTACGCGCTGACGGCCATTCCGGTGGTGGCCTGTGTCCTGCAGTATCTGGATGGTTCCGCCCGCCGTGCCGGTGTGTGGATGATGGGGCACCTGGTGAATCCGGCGCGCCTGTTTGAAGATATGGGGCGAATAGGTGCTCAGGTGACCCGGGCTATTATATGAATTTTTGGATACCAGGAGATATGGGAGCTCCGAATCAGGTTTTTGGATACTGCTCTCAGCCAGTTATTATCTTTGGTATGGTTTGCTCCTATTGTACCACTTAGCGTATCTGATCGCTCTGTGAATCCCATTTAGATAGCGCAATCCCGGTATCATCCTCCCTGTTTATGATACGATTGCCAGAGCACACCCTTCTCCGGAATGGGCATGGGGAACTCAGCGTATGGGAGAAGCACCGGTGACCCGTTGAAGGCCCGGGTGTATTTTTTTACCACAGGAGTAACGAATGCATCCGAACGTGTTTCCCCATGGCTGGAGAGTGCGGCCTGATAGACTTGTTCATACTCGGGGATGCGATCGGTCCAGCTGTTCTGCCGGCCCATGGCATTTCGCCTCAACCGATGCCATATCTCGGGCGTCCGGTAATGCTCGAGCGCCCGTATTAGTGTGGCGGTCATCATTCTGGTTCCGGTGATGATCTGCTTCTCGTCTAATGGCGGCTGCGGTTCCCAGTCAAACAGAAAGCCGCACCGATTATCCACGGTATCTGCAATTCCGCCGGTTTTCCGGGCCACTGGGATGACCCCGTATCGCATGGCCTCCATCTGGGTGAGCCCGCATGGTTCATACATGGATGGCATGAGGAGCATGTCGCTTCCCGCGTATTGCAAATAACTCACCGGATTATCATTGGAAATAAGTGCGATCCGGTGTTCGTGCGTATGCGCCAGCGTTTTCAGTTCGTTCCAGAGTTCCCGATATTTACTGTTGGTCTGGGATTGCCCACGGGTGACGATTAGGAACTGCGCCAGGTTATACAGCGTATGTTTTTTCAGAGCATTCACAATAAAATCCCAGCCTTTCTGATATCCCCAGCGAGAACGAATAGCGATGACCGGGTCGGGACTGAGTTCGAGTCCGGTCATTAACCGGACCAGTTGCTTTATCCGGTCTTTCGTGCTCAGATGACTGGTGCCATACGACAATTGACCGAGATTTTGCGGATTCCACTGGTAATGGTCGATCCCGTTGACGATGCCGATTAATCGATCATGATTCGCCAGTGCACGCAGCACGCCATCCAGACCTTCACCATAAGATTCCGATTGGATCTCTTGCGTGTACGTATTGCTGACGGTTGTGCAGATATCCGCATAAACCAGCGCCCCTTTCAGGCAATTAACATCTCCGTAGTACTCCATGCCTGAGAGATCTGGTTGGTACTCTGCCAAAGATTCCGGCAAGCCTCCGTACCGGAGAATTTTCGAATCAGTCCTCCCCTGATAGGCAAGATTATGGATCGTGAATACCGTGGCCACTTTTTTATTCTTAAGAGTTCCCTGATACCGGGTCTTTAAGTAAACCGGGAGCAGGCCTGCATGATAGTCATGACAGTGAATGACGTCGGGTGTCCAGTCTGTTCCGGTATCGGCCAGGAATTGTAATGTCGCTGCGGCAAAGAAGAAATAGGGTTGGGGAGCATTCGGAGGAGGATATACATGATCCAGTGTATCGGCCTGATCAAACCAGGGATGTCCGCGCATTAGGTAGAGGGGGAGTTGAGTGTGCTTCCACTGATAGTTCACCCTGTATACTTCTCCTTCAGGCAACGCCCCCGGTTGTAGATCGCCTTCCCATACCAGTTTCGGCGATCGCTGTTTCAGATAGTTCCGCTGAATATATGTATAATAGGGAAGCGCTATTCGTACATCGTGTCCGTCAGAGTGCAGAGCAGTGGCAAGGGAAGCAACGGCTTCCGCCAGTCCACCGATTGAGACAAGGTCTCTGAGTTCTGCAGTCATCATAAGAATTCGCATAAGCCTCTCCTTTCTCTCCTGTCACGTTATTAGATCGGTGCCACCGTATCCCACCGAACAATCTCGCCAAATTTATTCACGATATATTTCTCACCGGTTTCCTCGTCAATAATCTCGAGCAGTGAATGGCTAAAAATCTGGGGAATGGTCCAGTCTTCATCGTGCCGGTGATTGATAAATATCCGAAAGGCACCCGACACGCTGTCTGCCTCGATAAATTCAATTTCCGGGCGACGAAACTGCTTCACATCCCGATAGTTGCACCGGTATTGATGTGATCTGCTGTGGTGTATAAACGAGCCGTCCTCTTCACCCGCCCGTTGCACTCCATGATGTATAATCTGTGATTTCATATCAGGCCTCCTTGTATTTATTGTTCCAAAGATGGGAATCTGCTGCACAAAATTGCACACTCTCAACCGAGGGCCTGCCGGTTCTCTGGTGCTAATAATTCCCTTCGCGTCTCGGAGAATCTGAGGAACCATTACTATCGATGATGCAGACAACTGTAACGGTGCCATATCCGAATCAGGAGTAACTCGGCTGATTCACTTCTGTCGATTTCAGGTTATTTAATAACTGAGCGGCTACGACGGCTACATTCTCAGGAGAGTCGGGTGCCTCAATCGCCCTCAGAAGCTGTCGACAATGGGTGTGCTGTTCAGTCTGTGTCAATTCTTTGCAGACATGATGAACACCTTCCCGTAAGAGGGCTGAATCCGGCTTTTCGATTAACCGTTTTAGCACTGGTTTCACGGCGATTTCACCCGCTTCGATCAGTCCGCGGGCAGCCATCCATCGAATACTGAAATTCCGGTCTTCCAGAGTATTAATCAGTATCGGGAGTGTGCCGGGTGAATGTAAATGCGCCAGGATTTTTACTACTTCCCACCGCAGCAGCTCATCAGATATGCAATCGAGAGCAACGGCGAGATCATCAACCGCTTCATTTCCTAATTCCATGAGATGAACTCTGGCTCGTCCTCGTATTAGAAAGTCTCTGCTACCCAGGTTTAAAACGAGCGATCGGATATCAGAATGCCTGTCTGGCTGGTGATAATGATATTGATTATGTATGCGGTTCATGATGAGTCTCCGTTCGTAACACATTCAAGGTTCTCCTCATTTCATTTCTCATAAGATGCATGTGAAGTATGAAGAAATTATGAAGACCTTTCTTATAACTCGCCGGCCTGCTCATCAGCGGGCCGGCGATACAATCTTGATTGAGTGAAATTTCCCGGTATCTGAACGGTCATTCACCGGAGCGGCACAGTAGAATTACCTCCTCAGAATCCTGCGTTAAATCCCAGCTCCCAGTACCATCCTTGCCCGGGTCTGTTCACCGGATTAACCAGGTCGATTTCCGCGACAACAATACCGAAGAGATTCACCCGGTTGGTCAACCCGTAGCTGGATACCGGATGTCTCTCTCCCCCGAACAGGGCCGGTGTGTGCCCACTGTCCCATGCCAGACCGGCATCATAAAAAACTCCGGTTTCGACAGGGAACAACCCATAATAACCCTCGCCCAGGCCCAGCACGCCAAACAGTGGTGCACGGATTTCAGCGTTCATCACGGCAATCCGGCTCCCAATCAGTTGATCGAAAGCGGGACAAGTTCCGCCGGCGCCGGAAGAGCATTCTCTGGCACTGAATGATCCGGCATTATATCCGCGAACCATGCTCTGATAGCCAAGAAACATGGGGGTCAGGCGACTATCTTCCGCATCCCCGCCGTATCGTCCGATGTGGAACGCGCGGAATGCGATGGTAAACGGTCGTACCGGCATCAGGTATTGACGAAAATCAGTGAGGAGATTCATGAATTTAATGGTCCCGATAATTGGTGAAACCTCCATCCGGAATCGCCGTCCCAGCACCGGACTGGTCGCTCCGGTGAACGAGTTATCATGGACCAGCGCCGCACTCGTTGTAAATAAATTCAACGGGGACGGCGCTGACAGATTATCCGTTTGCCGGTCGAGCCTGTTGTTACTCACCCGGCTGTAGATATTAATAATGCGTTTGCTGCTGAAGCTAATCTGCCGGAATCCTCCGCTGAGTTCCAGGCGATTCGTCGTATTAAAGGGATATTGAGCCATCAAAGAGACCTGGCGATTCAACTGCCGGTAGCGAATTTCTTCATCCAGGATGGCGTCCTCTCCCTTATACCGGCTGTATCCACTTGCATAAGCCCGATAAACATACGGTATCTGTTGGATCACCCCACCCCAATTCCAGCGGGACCGGTCATTCATATATCCAATGGCACCGGAGAGGTCGGTAAATCCATTTTCCGACTGAATTTGCATCATGGTGACCAGATGACGATAACCGAGCATATCACTGAAATACAGGGAAGCGCCGCCTCCCAGCATTAATCCGTACTGATCCGCACCGCCGAACAAATACGGCTGACCCACGTAATTCAGTTTGAGTCTGGCATGATACGGCTGCATGGGATACGTGGTATCCGGAGGCAGGCCTCGATCAGGGGTCTGTAAGTTTCGGATGAGCACACTGCGAGACGTGTCGAAGGGCAAATATGATGGTACGATGCCCGCTGATGCTAAGAAGGAAGTCTCCGGAGACGTCATCGCATTGAGGGCGAGGTTCTGCCTGGCAGTTTCCATGGTATATATATTATACTGGCTCTTCTGATACACAGAGAATGCCATTCTTCCGGTTTTGGAGGAAACTGAGAGGGCGGGGCTCAGGGCAGTGATTCCGCTGATTCCGGTAGGGAGGTTCGTGAGCTGTGTGATGTGATTATCCGGTAGCCGAACCATATACAGGTTGGTGATCCCGTCCTGGTTGGATAAAAAGTACAGACCGGAACCATCCGGCGACCACTGGGGATTGATGTGTTTGCCGGTCGAGAAAAGCGGGATCTGCCGGATATTTTTCGATGGCAAATCATACATGGCCAGGCGGTACTGTCCGGGACTGAGCGTACGTAAGTCGGTAGAGAACATATCGGTGACAAATGCCAGTTTCTCCCCCGATGGAGACCAGGCCGGCTGAAGATCGGCGTACAAATCATCAGTTATCTGCTGCAGGCTGTCATCCCGGAGATCATACAAGAACAGATCCGAAGTTCCGCCGGCAAGTGCAGAAAATGCGATATACCGGCCATCCGGAGACCAGACCGGGTTCAGGATTTCACCAAGGTTCGGAAAACGAACGTCCCGTATTACCTCACCAGTAGACGGATCAATAAATGTGAGGGCCGGTCGTTCTTTAATGATGCTGCCAACAGCAATTTGCTTTCCGTCCGGACTCCAGGTTCCGGCGGAGTTGATGAATTCCATACTCTGGTAATGAGGATCCAGCTCCAGGCGTGTTAATTTCCGCAGCACCTTTCCGGTATTGGCATCTGCTAGATATAAATCCACTGCAAACTGGCTTTTCTCAGAGAAGAACAGGAGTCTGGAGCCATCAGGACTCATGGCAGGTGCAATGTTCAGCTGGCCGCCTTTTTTCTCGCCGATGAGCAGCTGCTCCTGTTGCATCAACGTATCGGTTGCGCTCTCGACCGGTTTGTATGCCTGGCGCAGTGCGGCATGCCAATCAGCAATTAACGAATCCGGATCAATTTCCAACATCCGGGAAATCACATCAGTCAGATCTTCGTTCCGGGTAGTAGAGGCTCGCAGGAGATTCCCGATACTCTCCTCACCCCATCGGCCGGCGATGTAGGCAAGCAGTGCTTGTCCCCATCGATAGGGAAAGTATTTCGGATTGTTCAAATCCCGGAAGGAAGGAAGTTTCTGATCCGAGTACACCGCATCCCTCATCCACATGGCCGTGTGTGGATCATCCGGGCCTAATGACAGATATTCCGCCATCCCCTCGATAAACCAGAGTGGCATATCCGTCTCGGCGGGGTTGCCCATCGCGCGGTTACCTCTTTCCATAATGTCATATTGGAACGCATGGACCAGCTCATGGCCGATAACATGGTTCGTTTCGTCCAGAGATGCCGTCAATGGCAGGACGATCCGGCGCATCAGCGGTTCGGTGAAACCGCCCACTCCCTCACCTAAATTACCGGTGGTGGTATTGGTTTGCTCGAACTGCGGATGGGCGGCATACAGAATCAGCGGCTGCCGGCTGCTCAATTCATGATTCAGAATCTGGGCATGCCGGCTGTACCAGCGTTCAGCCATGCGGGCCGCCTCGTTCGCCATCAGGGTTTCCTCCGGATAATAGTAGATATCAAAATGCTCAGTTTTGAGGATTTTAAACTGGAAATGCTCATATCGCACCTTATTCCGGCCGAAATACTGGGCAACGGCCGGGGCAGGTAATATACCAAGTCCTGCAAAAGCCAGAATGAGAAGCAAGATGATCGGTTTAGTCCGTGATTTCTCCATAGTACCTCCACTAGTTGGTTTATTGTTAACCTCATTTAAAGG
>DATFLS010000733.1:0-7975 GCA_035267465.1 bacterium | reverse complement strand
TCTGCTGCGGGAGGGGAGCCCACTGCTGAATCCGCACCGGGTTCATCGCGATCCTCTTCCCAGGGGGATTCTCCTCAGTTCATAATCGACGCCCATATTCACTGCCGCAGCAACCAGGAATGGGTGGACGACATGGTGAGTACATACCGGCGCCACAATGCCATGGCATGTGTCCTCACCTGGAGGGATGACATGGAGTTCATGCTGGATGCCATCGAGAGCTATCCTGATGTTTTCATCGGGTACGGCCGGGTCGATCTGGATGATCCGAACGCGGTCCGGGAGGTGACGGACTTTCAGAAGAACGGATTTGTGGGAATGAAATTCCACAGTCCCATCAAGAATTACGATAATCCCGATTATTTTCAGATATACCGGTTATGCGAAGAATACGGTATGCATATGCTCTTTCACACCGGGATTTCGAGTCATCGTATCACGGACAGCCCGCAATGGGGGTCGTCTTCACGGATGCGACCGATGTATCTGGATACGATTTGCCGGCAGTTCCCGAACACCACCGTCCAGGGCGCCCATTTTGGTAATCCCTGGTATGAGGAAGCGGCGGAGGCGGCCCGGTGGAATCCGACCCTCTACTTCGATATCACCGGATCGACTTTATTGAAGCTGATTAAGCTCAACGATCTACAGCGGTTAAGCAAGATTCTCTGGTGGGCCAGTGATGAAGCGGAAGAGAATCCACACACCCTGGAAGGCGGGCCGGATGCCTGGGAGCATATAGTCTTCGGGACGGACGAGGGTCCGGACGGCCTGGTCTCGAATATCGACCGGTTTCAACAGATGCTGGATGCCAATAACGTTCCGGCGAACATCCGGGTAAAAATGTGGGGGCTCACGATGGCGGAGGTTCTTGGCATTGATCCCGAGACCCATACCTTTAAGGCCAGTTAAAACGCCACCCGTTAGGAGTGGTCAATGACAAAACGTTTATCTGAGAGAAAGGGGTAAATGATGAGTTCAACATCACATCGCATGTCACGGAGAGCGTTTTTATCTCTGGCAGGCCTGGCAGCCGGATCCCTCTATGCGACGCCTCCGACCCAGTGGTTCGCGCAGGCACATTCCCTGGGGAGAATCACCTCGCCGTCCGGCGGGAAGGTGCGGGTGGCGCTGGTCGGTACCGGCAGCCGGGGGACCGCCACCTGGGGGAGCCGGCTCATCCATCCCTATGCAGATTATGTGGAGATGGTGGGATTGTGCGATATCAACCCGAAGCGGGTCGAAATCGGCAAACAGATGATTGGCACCAACGCGCCGACCTACCATGCCAGTGAATTTGATCGGATGATAGAGGAGACCAGTCCGGATCTGGTGATCACTACCACACCTGACTGCTTTCACGCCGAATACGCCCTGCGCGCCATGGAGCTGGGGTGTGATGTGCTTTCCGAGAAACCCCTGGCGACGGAGGCGGATCAGTGTCAGCAGTTGCTGGACACCGAAGCCCGCACCGGCCAGACTATCTGGGTGGGCTTTAATGCCCGTCACGGCCGGAGTGATATGGAAATCAAGCGCATCCTGAATCGCGGGGATCTGGGGCGTCTGATCTCTGCCGAATTCGAGGAATACCTGGATGTGGACCACGGCGCCTCGTATTTCCGGCGGTGGCATGGCCAGAAGAAATTTTCCGGATCACTGCTGGTGCACAAGGCCTCCCATCATTTCGATCAGATAAACTGGTGGATGGATGCCGAGCCGGTGCGGGTGCAAGCGAACGGGAAAGTTGCGTTCTACGGGCATAATAATGCTTTCCGGGGAGAAAAATGCCGCGGATGTTCGTTTCAGGATCAGTGTGACTTCTACTGGGATATCACCCGGAGTGAGCGATACATGCAGTTGTATGTCCAGTGCGAAGACGAGGATCATTACTACCGGGATAACTGTCTCTGGGATAATAATATCGATACCTATGATACCATGACCGTGGAGGTCGAATATACTAACGGAGTGATCCTGAGTTATTCCCTGAACACCTTTATGCCGTATGAAGGCCAACGTATTGCCTTTAACGGTGAGAATGGCAGGCTGGACGTGCGGAATTATCAGCGGCAATCGTGGGAAGTCGATTACGAAGCGGAGTTTCGGCTGTCCCGGAATTTCGGGACCTCGGACGTCTGGCAGGTGGGCGGAGCCCAGGAAGTCGATACCGGCGCCGGACAGAGCGGACATGGCGGAGCGGACGGACATTTAAAAGATCTCCTGTTTCTGCCGGATCAGGATGACCCTCTGACCCAGATTGCCGGAAGCCGGGCCGGGGTGATGTCCAGTTTGACAGGTATCGCCGCCCGCCAGTCCATCGAGACCGGGGAGCCGGTGGAAATCGCCGATCTCCTTGATATCCCCAACTCATGGAATTGGTGGGGCTCACGAGGTTAAACTGGGATAAAAGGTTAGCATACACAGTCTGCAAGCCTGGCAGGAATCTCTTCGGAGAGATTACCGGGACGCCTGGTCACGGATTCCGGAAGTATGGGAGTGGAGTTTGGTATGGTGAGATGACACGCTTGTATGGATCGCCCGACAATTTCTCTTTTGTGGAGAAGAATTGATTCTGCAGGGAGAACATCATCTGGACAGTATATGCGGAGGTCTTTAAGGAAAACAGCACACCAGAATCCAGGACACAATTGATCGGTCATTACCGGCGGGCACAGAACAAATAGCATGCGGGAGTCCGAACACTTGGTGCTTCAGGAGATCGAAACTCCGTGCAGTTGATGCCGGATAGAAGATAGATAACTAATATCACCCGGAGCCTGTGTCAGGTCGTATTCGGGGCATATTCCGGGAATAACTGCTTGCTTCAGATTCCGTTTGATATTAATTTATGAACGATCCAAAATTATCTATTAATCGGCATATAAAGATGAGGACAGCAAAACCGGAGGCCGTAGCGAAAATTCCAGCTAACCTGCAATAACTGACCCTTTATCTATTCACTCCACATAGATGGAACCCATATGGGGAGCATTTTTCTAAGAGTTTTTGCACACCGATGATTCCTTACCTCTGGTTATGATGTATGATTTTTTTGCATACACTCTTCGCATAAGGTAGTGAAGAAAATAGTGTATGCAGTTAGGATAGTACTTAATGAAAGATGAGAGCAACTATCATCTTGGTAATCGCATACGACAGGAGAGGACGACGATGGCCATGGGGGGTTGTCGGCTTTCCTGTGTCCATGTGCGCTGGTTCTTAGGAGGGTAAAGACTTTATATAATCCAGGATACTAGTGAAGAAGCGTGGGGTGGCTGATGTGTGATTCAGGATCGGGTTTGAGACATTTGTATACCTATAACTTCATGAAATAAAATAAGATAGGGGAGGTTCTTCATGAAACATTCTATGCGAATCGTATTGTCTGCTTTACTGGTCATCTTGTTGGGAGTGGCCATAGCGCAGGCACAGACCGGTAAGATACGCGGCATTGTCCAGGATGAGGAAACCGGGGATCCACTTCCGGGTGTGAATGTGATTGTGGAGGATACGGATCTCGGAGCTGCAACGAATGCGAATGGTGAATATGTGATCATTCAGATTCCGCCGGGCGTCTATAATATAACTGCCTCATTTATCGGGTATGCAACCGAAACAATCACGGACGTCAGAGTGTCTGTTGACCGGACCGTCCAGCTGAATTTTGAGTTAGAGCAAACTGCGATTGCAGGCGCAGAAGTGATTATTGAAGCGCAGCAGGAAGTCATAAGGCCGGATGTTTCTTACTCACAGACGAATATGTCTTCACAGGAGATCGACGCGGTCCCCGTGAATTTCCGTCTGGATGATTTTCTGGAAACACAGGTCGGTGTGGAGCAAGACGCGTATGGACTGAATATTCGGGGCAGCGGTCGGAATGAGATCAATTATATGATGGACGGGATGCCGCTCCGGAATGAGCGGTATGACCAAGGTTATGATTTGGTGAGTAAAACTGCTATTGAAGAAGTCCAATTACTTACTGGTGCGTTCAATGCGGAATACGGCAATGCCAGAGCCGGAATTGTCCAGGTGGTGACCAAGAGCCCCGGACAGCGGTTCTTCCTGAATTTGGAGACCCGGTATAGTCCCCTCTGGGGTGGCGACGATCCGGATTATCCCGGCCTGAAGCATTTCGGGTCTTATCTGTATTCCAACGACAACTGGTGGGAGTATGGCCGGTACAACTGGAATAATGGTGAACCGGCGGCTGATCGGGATGGAGACGGCGATCCGGATTTTATCGGATGGAATGAATGGGCTGCGGAGAATACGTTTCATGATGCGACCCTTACTCCCAGAGAGGCGTTTGAGGTCTGGCGGTGGCAGCACAGATCGGAAGACGAGAATGGGAATGTTTTATACAACGGCCAGAAATTTGCATCACTATCAGACTACCGCAGCCAGGGATCCACACTGCCGGACGGCCGGGCGACAATCCATCGGAATCCGTTTAACTGGTATAGTTACAGGGGGGATATGGTGACGGATGTGACCTTGGGTGGACCGATTCCGTTTACCAGTGGCAAACTTGGCTTCGTCATTTCAAATATTAATGAAAACTCCATGTACCCCTTTCCCACCGCGACCTCCAGTGTCTATACCTACAATACAACCCATGGCAAAATAACGTATGATTTCAATCCGAGTATGCGGTTAACAGTGGGGGGAATGTATTCGAAGGTCAATGCTTTCGAACAGGATGACCCATATGTCAGCGATGGATTTGAAGGCTTGAATATTATTGGTGCCAAGTTGGATATGGATGATACCGATGGCACATTTAACCGTGACGCGGCCACGGTGCCCAGGGATCTCACAACCAAATTGTTGAATCTGAAATGGACCCACACGGTCGGCCAGAATACGTTTTACGAATTGAAATTCCAGCGATATCAGTCCAAAGTCTGGCAAGTGGGCAACGAGCGATTAAGAAATCTCGGCCAGGTGTATCAGGTCGGTCCGGTCTGGCTGGATGAATCGCCGAAGGGCTGGTCGTATCGAAGCGGCGATTCGGAAGATCTCCTCGGTTACTATGGGCTGAGGGGCACTCGTGAATCAGACCTGAGTTATACACGATATACGCATTTCTCCGGTGATATCAGCAGTCAGGTCACCATCAACCATCAGATAAAAGCCGGATTTGAATTTACCATAAAAAATGTACGGGAATTGTACGGATACTCCCAGAACATGCAGTACTTTTATGACAGGGAATATCGTCTGGGACCGGACGGCGCATTTGGCACGGCGGATGACGGCACGATTGGTGATCAGGCGAACTGGCATGATGCCCATGTCGACCCCTGGCTGGGAGCTTTCTACCTCCAGGATAAGATGGAATTCGGTGCGATGATACTGAACGCCGGCGTTCGGGTGGATATGCATGACGGCGGGAGTGAATGGTATGATCATAATGATATCTATCATCCGACAGACAATACCTGGTGGGACAGGCACTGGATCCGCTATGGGGATAATGTGAAAACCAGCGGGTACGAAAACTATTTCAATCTCCCGCCGGATACGGATCCACCAGTGGAAGTGACGGTGAGCCCGCGGTTCGGTATTTCTCATCCCATCGGAGCACAGAGTAAGATCTTCTTTAACTACGGACACTTCTACGATCTGCCTCCGCATGACTTTATGTACAGGTATCAGGTCGGAGTGGATGAAAGCATCGAGAATCTCGGGAATCCCTGGCTGTATATGCCCAGAACCATTCAGTTCGAGGCCGGATGGGAACAGAGTATCCTGGACCAATATGTGGCGAGGATTAGCGGGTACTACAAAGATGTCACCAGAGACATTGAAGACGATCTTGAGATACATTCCCGCGATGGAGATGACTATGATTACTTCATCAATGGTGTGGCCAGAGATATCAAAGGAGTGGAGCTCGAGTTGCGAAAACCGGCTGGCCTCATTACCGGATTCGTTTCCGGTGAGTACCACCTGGTTGCCAGTATCCATCACAGCTGGGAAGAGCTGTTTAATCCGGCGCATCCCGAGTTTAGAGAGGATCCCAAGTTGACAGATTACCTGAAAGTAGTGGATGATCCCTTTATTAACGAGCGCGCTCCCGGGGACTGGAGAGCGAAAGTGAACCTGGCGCTCCATATTCCGCCTTCCTGGGGACCGGGCCCCACATTTGGCGGCGCTAAACTGCTGGGTGCCTGGGATATCTCGGTGTACCATAAATTTGAACAGGGAGATCCGTTCAACTGGAATCCCAGAGGATTGGAACGCCTCCAGGGCGTCTATAACCGGCGCGAAAAGGATTATCACCGCACTGACCTGCATTTCGCGAAGCGGTTAAGTTTCGGAGGCACCAACGTCCAGGCATTCCTGGATATTTCGAACCTGTTTAATGTGAAAAATCTCGCTATTTCTCCGGGGAGTTTTGACGATGCATTATCCGAACAGGACTCCGATGAAGAGCGGGAACGCAGGATCAACTACATGGATGCCGTGGAAGCCGAAGGGAAAAAGTTCGGCGCAGAAGTCGATGATTCCTCGGTGATGCCCCAGCGTCTGTATTACTTCTGGGATGTTCCGCGGGATTTCTGGTTCGGAATCCAGCTCATCTTCTAAGTCAGCCGTAAAGATGGGTGCTCAAGGCAAGGAATTCGAATGATGATATATTATATAAATTGAGGAGACAAATCGTGAGAAAAGTATTTTTGTTATTCGTGTTATGTTTCTCCCTGATACTGATCTGGGATTCCGCAGACGGACAGATTAAAAGGCGGTTATATGTAGGTCGTCTGAACTGGGATCAGGATACGCAGGGTGCCTCCTGGATGAGCTCGGTGACCTCCGAAGGCGAGGATTCTCCCAGCATCTGGTACAACTGGCAGCCCTGGCCCGATCTGGCAACTGACATAGGCTATCATGGAATCGACGTGAACGGAAGCGCCCATTTGTCCAACATCCATGGTAAGAATCTGGTGGGACAAAAGGCATACTGGGTGGGAGCAAGCAACTGGACGGCACCGGCAGCTGATTTGTGGGGTGTCGGACCCTCGGGAGTATATGAACCCGGCACCACCTATCCGGTGTTTGTGAATGACAACGGCCCGGTGACGCTGAACTCTCTTATCAATACCCCGCATGAAGAGTTCACACCACCTGCCAGCTTCCGCCGCGTCTCAATGCCAACCGTATTGATTGACGGCGCCGAACAAACCCCTGTGGGATTTCCGGTCAATGAACTCTCAGGGTTCGAAGTGGATCCGAGTCTGGTGGATATCAGGGCTGACGGAGTGGTGGAAGGGAAATGGACGGATCCGATCGGGGTCACCTTTCACCAGCGGCAATTTGCCTGGACCCATCCGAACTATGATGCCATCATCCTTCTGGAAGTGACCATTAAAAACACCGGGGATGTGAATGCGGATATAGACGGTATAGAGAAGCCCGGTCAAACCCTGAACAACTTCTGGCTGGGGATTAAACACTATCTCGGACCTCCGGAAGGGGATTGGCTCGACTTCGGATCCTTTCCGGAATACAACGGACAGGCGGATAACCTGTTAGACTATGATCCTGCCACCCGGTATTTCTGGTCGTGGGATGGCGATGCCAATGATGTGCAGGGTGACGATCAGTTTGACCCACGGGGCGGACCTATCGGCACGGGAGAAACCGAAAATCCCACCGGAGAATTTCTTTCGCCGGATGTTACCGGATACGCCATTCTGTATGTGGACGGACCGGATGATGATACGGATCATGATGCAGGACAGCCGGCGACGTTCCGATATAAAGAGTTTCGAAATATGCTGTCACCAGTCCAGGGGACCGGGACGATGCAGGAAGCTTACAACTGGATGAGTGGCAATGACCTGGATCCGATGTATCAGACAGGGCATTCCGGAAACCCCTTTCAACCGCTGGGAACGGCACGACCGCATTATGACCCGGTGCTGGGAGTGGGGCCGTATACTCTTGCCCCGGATGAGTCCCTCAAAGT
>DATFLS010000732.1:0-4909 GCA_035267465.1 bacterium | reverse complement strand
AGAAGCCGTCTGGTCGGTGCAGAATGGCGTGATTGATTGCGACCCGCGTACTCAGCCCTCCGGGGATAAGAGCCTCTGGAGCGAACAGGAGTTTGGCGATTTTCAGCTCTATCTGGAGTGGCGCATCAAGGAAACCAAAGGCGAATACATGATGCCCACCATTCTGCCAGACGGCACCTATGAGCGAGACGAAAACGGCGAAGTGATTGAAACGCCCAGGCCGAATGCCGATTCCGGGGTGTATCTCCGGGGATCGTCCAAGGCCCAGGTGAATATCTGGTGCTGGCCGGTCGGGTCCGGTGAAGTATACGGCTATCGCACAGACGAATCCATGCCAACCGAAGTGCGCGCCGGGGTGACTCCGAATGTCAATGCCGATAATCCCGTGGGTGAATGGAATACGTTTCTGATCACCATGGACGGGGAACGGCTGACCGTTGTGTTGAATGGAGAAACAGTACTCGACAATGTCCGTCTGCCGGGGGTGCCGGAATCGGGTCCACTTGCCCTGCAGCATCACGGGGGCTACAACGAAGATACCGGGGAATGGAACCCGGCTTCCAGTCTGGTCCAGTTCCGGGATATCTATGTGAAGGAGTTGTGAACCGGTTCGGCGGTGACAATTCCTCTTGAGTACATTCCAGGTTTGACTGATACGAGAAACACAGACAGATCAGTCTACCGCCCGAACATGCTGACCGGTACCAGATGAATCTCTCCGTCCGAAAACTGCTTGGCGGCGAAGACGGGATCCGGTTCGTTCCGTGGGCGAAGGAGAAACCAGTAGGCCGTTGAAGAGACGGATAGCCACCGAATGTTAATCTCCCAGTCTGTATTGAGCGCAGCCCACGTCTTGGGTGAGGTCAATTGAGGCTGTTTATTGTACATAGACCACTCGTCTCCGGGCGCCACTCCGTAATCCGGATAATTCTTGTTTATCCAGGTGAGGAAGGTGTCCCGTTTGCTCCTGGCTATCGCCAATGTATTTCCAGGCGTATAATCCACGACCGTCGTAGTCATCAGGAATACATTGGTCTGGGTCCCATGGATTGCGGTAAGCTGCAGAGTGTATCCGCCCGTTTCCAGCGCACTGTCAGGGCGAAGGGTGATTTCGGTAACCTGGCGATCTTCTGTTAAAATATGACCGTGCAACACGGCCTGCAGTCCGGAGTCCGCCTGCAACGAAAGCACCAGCGAGTCCTGAAACTCCGGACCCGGGGTCATATCAAGGAGAAACAGCCCGCCTCCGCCGGGATAACTGAACGCTCTGCCGGGGTCAATTTCCAGCGAATACACCGTGTAATTCCTGTCCGGGTTCGCGCCGAATTCCTCCAGACATCCCTGGGAGAAAACCAGCAGAAGCACCAGAAACAGAAGCTTCGAATGGAAATGATTTGACATGATCACACCTTGCCACTACTGCGCCGGATATGTTAGAGTTACATCAATACACTACCACACAACCATTTCCTCCTGTTAAATATATCGTGAAATCGAACTGAGGTCTATGGGAAAATCAGTTCACTTTCAGAGAAGGAAAATGTACCGGAAGGGATCGTTCCGTTCCCGAACGCCAGGTGTGTGCAACGCGTCAATCTTATCTCAGGATGACCAGCTTCTTCTGCGCCCGGAAATCGCCGGCAACGAGCTGAAAAATATAGACCCCGGCACTCACCGGTTGGCCCTGTTCATCCGTTCCGCTCCATTGCACCTTATGCCATCCGGGAGATTGTACCGAGTTGACCAGCGTGGCGACTTTATACCCCCGGGCGTCATAGATGGTGAGCCACACGGGGACACGCTCAATCAGTCCGTACCCGATATTTGTGGTCGCATAACTGCCGGTAAACGGATTGGGAAAATTCTGAAACAGGGTAAACTCTTCCGGTTCACTGCCGGCAAAGGCCGATAACTCCAGGGTTGGTGAGAGCAGGAATCCGAACGGACCATTCGAGGATTGGGTTGTATCCTGCTGGTCGGCGGCTTGCACATCCCAGTGGATGGGTGTATTTCTTGGCAGTCCGGCCGGAACAACTGACAACAAGAGGCCCGGCTGTTCGAGGACAGCAGTGGTATCGAAGGCGAGTGAATCGGTGAGCCGGAAGAGATAGCGGATGGTATCCGCTTCCACATCGGCGGAGGCCTCCCAGGTAAACGGCATTTTCAGGGAGGCCGTATTCAGGAATACGTCAGGCGGCCCCTGCAGCGCGAAGGGAAGTGGTGGATCGTTTACCGGTCGGATGGCTACACTGATCGTATCCGATGTCTCCGACTGCATATCGTCTGCAGAGACCACGACCTGTCCGGTTCCGAAGGCGTTTTGCACGGAGACAATTTCGAGCATACTTCCCTGAATGCGGGCATCGATATTTGCATTGGTCTCCGCCCGATAGTCCAGTCCGGCGCCCTCGGGATCCTGAAAAACCGTATCCAGGTCGGCCAGGACCAGTGATCCGAAATCCTCATCTACTGTGGTATCCGGGATGTTTGCAACCAGCGCTGGTGGATCATTCGGCTCGGCGGTGCTGTTGACGATGAGCGAAAAATTTTGCGCGCCAGCCTGCAGAGGCCCATCATTGGAAATGACGACCGTATAGGAATCCGGTTGGGCAGCTGCGATGAAAACCTGCTCCACGTTATCGGCCTGGTTATCTCCCGTGGTTGCGGAGGCAGTGGGATTGTCCTCGTTCAGTGTCCAGGGATCATAGGGGCTGCCGTCGCTGTCGAAAATTCGCATATCCAGATCGTTTACCAGCGCTTTGGTGTCCGGATCCACTTCCGTCACCAGAGGACTGGTCCCGGGGGGATCCGTCCAGCAGAGAGTGGCGATCAACGGCTTGGGGGATGTTAACTTGATATTCACCGTAAATTGCCGCCCTTCCTCCAACACTCCTTCCAGAATGGTTGCGTTGACGCTGTCCTGCTCTATAGTCTCGGCCGCCTTGCTTGTATTCAGCAGTCCCCAACCGTATTCGTAATCCGGTCCCGGATTGCCCGCTTCATCTGCGGTGTGAATAGCCAGCGCTTTCAGGGTCGAAGCGCGCATGGGGGTCCCGCCGTGGTTTTTCATATAAAGTTCCTGGAGGAGCAGCAGCGAGCCGGCGGCGTTGGGTGTGGCCATGGAGGTGCCGGAAAAATATCCGTAAGCGCCCGGACCGGATGCAAGTGATGAATACAGAGTTACCCCATTGGCCACAATATCCGGTTTGATGCGGCCGTCATCGGCCGGTCCCCAAGAGCTGAAGGAGGTCATATTCACATCGCTGGTATCGGTATATCCTCCCGGGATATCTCCCACCGCACCCACCGTGAGCACATTTTTCGCCAGCGCAGCGTGGGAGATGCAGTCGTAGGGGCCGTCCGGGGGTGGAGCATCCATACTCGCCTCAACAAAATCACCCACATCGGGATCGTAGATCCAGTACACTTCCCCGGGGGCAGGTCCGGTATCGGTGCGATCGTTCCCCGCAGCCACGACCGGTAAATAATTGGAAGCGTTCTTGGAAGCATTCCAGATAACCTCATCCCATAGCCGGGAGGAACCAGAATAATAGAACCCAAACAGAAAATCTTCCTCCGGATCCACATCCGGATCTCCCAACCAGGCCCATCTATCATCCCCTTTGTAATTCCACACCCAGCCGGAGGAGAACCCATAGGAATGATTAGAAACCAGCAGTTCGTCGTCCGCTTCAGCCGCCATCTCGGCCAGATCCTCATTCCAGTCGTAGGCATGCAAATCCGCCTCAAATGCCATCCCGGTTGCCTGTGAGATAATTCCGGTGGCGATCAGAGTGCCGGCCACATGGGTAGAATGATCGCTGAGGCCCATGGTATCGGCGCGATCGAGGGTCGTTACGCGTTCCGCTAATTCCTGATGATTTTCGAGTACCTGACCGCCGTCCCATTCACCGATCACCATTCCGCTCCCGGTGAGACTCAATCCTGCCGCACCTTCAGGCCAGACTTCGTCGGTTCGCACCGTCCCGGCGGCGTCCAGGTTATAGGTGGTATAATAGAGCGGCATACCATTGGGAGCGAGCCGCTGCAGCTCCAGAATCCGGCCCTCGGCCGTCACGATTCGGAGTGGCCAGTTCTTACGGAGCGCCTCTTCCCTCGCCTGCTGATACAGGGTTTGCATCTCGATTCGCAGCTCCTGTTCCAGCTGTTGCAAAGCCTGCCTGTTGACTGGCTTGCCGAGCCCCTGGAGTGGTTGAGCGGACAAATCCGGTCCGGCGAGGAACAGCAGGATGAGGAGGATCGGCAGACGCTTACGTATGTTCATAGATATGCCCCACGAGAATCAACTGAGGAGTGTCACCAGACTTTTCCAGGAAGGTATGGTATTTTCCGGGGAAAAGCACGGAGGATCTGGCGGATTCGGAATATGGCAATTGTGAATGGGTCTGTTAGATAACCGGACTTGACAGTACCCCCTTGGGAAACAGGTGGTTCGTGAGGACACTGGATTCGTATATAGCCGAAACAGAAGCCTCAGGCACACCCCGGAAAGTCCTATTCACCGGGGTGACCGGAGCTCTATAATTAGAAAAGGTAGCTCAATATGTAAAAATTCCAGCTCAATACTTACAAATGATAGCTCCACATCTACAAATCATAGCTCAACACCTACAAATCATAGCTCAACACCTACAAACGATAGCTCCACATCTACAAACGATAGCTCCACATCTACAAACGATAGCTCCACATCTACAAATGATAGCTCCACACTTAGAAATGATAGCTCCACATTTAGAAATCATAGCTCCACATGTAGTGAATATAACTCCACACTTAGAGAAAATAGTTCGACATCCAATTGTGGACAGTGACTTTTAGTATGGATTCACCGCAGTATAGAGTAGGATTATCATCCGGGTATCATACAACGCCACCGGCTGCTCGA
>DATFLS010000731.1:0-7111 GCA_035267465.1 bacterium | reverse complement strand
TTTAATACACAAAACTTCAATATTCAAAATTCGCACCTCCCGGCCCTGGACATAGGAGGGAGGTTTGGATCGAAAGACATCTCACCGGGGGCATCGAAGTACTCCCAAACTCCGAATATCTGACAGTCTTTTCTTGTCAGCACTTGTGAGCACTTGTCAGCACTTGCCAGCACTTGTGAGCACTTGTAAGCACTTGCCAGCATCCATTGAAGGGAGAGGATTCGGGATGACTTTGTAGTGACTTGGAAGTGGAACCCGACAGAGAGGTGTAATACCTGACTGAGGCAGCAGAAGGATAGTGTAAAAATGTATGATGAAGGTTGCACATTCTGAGAGGTATAATAAAAATTGGCAAATCTTATTTGACTATTCAGTGCTATATTGGAATAAATTGCAATGCTATCTTGAACCTTCAAACCCCTATTGCAAAAACTTACAATGGTATCTTGAACGTTCAGAACCGCATTGTAAAAACTTACAATGGTATCCTGAACGTTCAGAACCCTATTGTAAAAACTTGCAATGGTATTCTGAGCCTTCAAAATCCTATTGTAAAAACTTGTCGTACCGTTCTGAAATTGTTGTAAGGCTATTCTTATAGAAATCAGTGGCATACAAACTGAAAGGTTTGTACGGTCCGGATACAGGAGGGCTCTTTCAGGAGTCCTCTCTCATTTGTATTGAACGCCGCCGCAGGGAGTGGTCTGCCAGGGCCATTGCCATCATCGCGTCGTACCGATAACACTATTTCCCCGATTCCGGCAATTTTCTATTGGAATAAGTTCGGTTTAAGTCGTATGCTATTGACGTAACGTAAGTTAGCGCATACCTCTGGTTTCATGCAAAATCATCCCGGCAACAGTTCCAACGGATGGGAGGCAGGTTTTCACGATCTGTGTATCCCAATCGCGGGTTTCTGACTGTCATTGAAAGAGGATATTATGTCTTCAGAAAATAGATTTGAATATACTTCAGACACTCTCTCTTCCGAACTGTTACAAAATGTTGAACACATTGCAGATTATGGTTTGCATGGCTCCGGGCGGAATCCGGGGGAAACAGAAATGCTTCGCCTGGTCAAGAAAGTATTCGGATTCAATTCGTTTCTCCCGCTCCAGAAAGAAATCATCACCAACGTGCTGCGCCGGCGGGATACGCTGGTCATTATGCCCACGGGCGGCGGTAAATCGCTGTGCTATCAGTTGCCGGCGCTTCTACTTCCCGGGATGACCATTGTGGTTTCTCCGCTGATCGCTCTGATGGAAGATCAAGTAAGCCAGCTCCGGACACTGGGCATCCCGGCGGCGTATATGAACAGCTCCCTGACCTACAGCGCCTATCGGGAGATCACCGATGCCGTCAGGAAAGAGCGGGTTACGTTGTTATACGTGGCTCCGGAGACCCTGCTGAAGCCTGAAACTTTATCCCTGCTCAACTCGTGTCGCATCGATTGCTTAGCCATCGATGAAGCACACTGCATATCCTCCTGGGGCCATGATTTTCGGCCGGATTATCGTCGGCTCATTACCGTCCGGGAGCAGCTGCCGGAGGCGACCTGTCTGGCCCTCACAGCCACCGCAACACCACGTGTCCGGGACGATATCCAGGATTCCCTGGGCCTGGACGAAGTGAATACTTTTCTCTCCGGCTTCAACCGGGGGAACCTCCGTCTCCTGGTGGATTATCGAACCGACGGGCTGCAGCAGACACTCACCTTCCTGGAGCATCATCCCGGGCAGTCCGGAATCATTTACTGTAATACCCGCAATCAGGTGGAAACCCTGACCGACCAGCTGGATGCCCGCGGTTACTCAGTGCTTCCGTACCATGCCGGTATGGAAGACAGAACCCGCAGGCGGCATCAACAACAATTTATCCGGGATGATGTATTAATTATGGTGGCAACCATCGCCTTCGGCATGGGGATTGATAAATCCAATGTCCGGTTCATCCTCCATTATAATCTCCCGGAGAATCTCGAAAACTATTACCAGCAGATTGGCCGGTCCGGCCGGGACGGTCTGGAGGCGGAGTGTCTGCTCCTGTATAACCAGAGCGATATCCAGACGATCCGATACTTTATTAATGAGGGAGCCGCTTCCGAGCGACCGGGGAAGGAAGCCCGGCTGGGGGCACTGATGCGGTATGTGGAAACCAGCCAATGCCGGCGGAAAGTTCTGCTGCAATATTTTGGAGAAACTTATTCCAATGATACGTGTGACAACTGCGATCAGTGCCTGTCTAACCAAGACGATCGCCCGAGGACTGATATCACCGTTCCGGCCCAAAAATTTCTCTCCTGTGTCAAACGCACCGGGGAGATCTTCGGAGTTTCACACATCGTCAAGGTGCTGCGGGGTTCCAGAGCGAAACGGGTTCTGTCACGAAAACATGATCAGCTCTCCACCTATGGGATCGGCACCGAATTCACATCCGAGGAGTGGAAACACCTGGCCCGGCAGTTTATCCGGCAGAACCTGGTCAGGCGGGATCCGCAACATGGCGGACTGAGTCTGACCTCAAAGGCCTGGCAGGTATTCAATGGGAAAAAAGTGTATGCATCCCGGGAATTTTCGGTGACTCAGTCACCGCACGATAAAGAGTTGTTTGTCGAATTACGAGCACTCCGGAAGCGGCTGGCAGACGCTGCCGACATCCCGGCCTATGTGATCTTTTCCGACCGGTCTCTCTCTGAGATGGCAACGTATTTTCCCCAGACCGCAGATTCACTCCTGAAGATCCACGGTGTCGGAGAGGGCAAACTGAAGCAATACGGTGATGAATTTCTTCGTGTGATCAGAGCATACTGCGAAAAACAGGGATTGAAGGAACGCAGAAATCCGCTTGGTGCATCTTCTGCTTCCACCAAGCGTCGAACGGGTAAGCGGCGTTTTGAGGAGGTGGGCGAGATGTTCGCTGCCGGCCAATCGGTTTCGCAAATTCGGGCTCACTATAACGTCAGGCAGCGTACCATAATCAATCACCTGTATCGCTACCTGAAACAGGGGAATCAGATCGACGAAGACCGGCTGCCGGAACTCTCTGATCTGAATACAGATGGGAGAAAGCGCGCCCTCTCACTCTTTGCCGAACTGGGGCCTGACCGCTTGCGTCCAATATATGAGGCGCTCAATGAAACGGTTTCCTATGATGAGCTGCGACTTCTTCGACTATATTACTTATCTCAATCCTGAAAATACTGCTGACAATGCGGCAGATTTTCTCCGGGCATCCTGAGATATCAGAGCGCTGACAACCCCAGGAATAGCCTAATCATTTGTTCGGATTCGGTGTTGTCACCACCTCAAGTTCTGCCAGAGATTGAAGCGGCAATAATTGGCGTTACCGCCTGATAGCCTGCTACTCCCGCTCTCCATCACACCCGCCACCCGTCCCGGGCCTGCACTGCAATAAATTCATTCAGCGACGGATTGTTGGTGATCTCACCCTGCTCTCCGTCCCATTCGATGCGTTCCCCTGTACGCATAGCCAGGACGCCGAGCAGCACCATCTCTGTCAGCCGGGCCGCATAATCGAACGAAGATCCCGGCATGGGGCCTTCCCCTTTGACGGCCCGCAGCCACTCCTGCACCGGTCCGCCTTCCACCCGGGGAATGCTCTTGGGCGGCGGATCCTGCTTCAAATCCTGGAAGACGCTGTTCGGCAGGATCCGCGGACTATTAGGCCTGCCGCCGGTAAACAGGGACGTCTTTTCACCGATCATTACCATGGCCCGGTCCGGAATCTCCTGTTCAGAATCCCAGCGATCAGGCGGTTCGGGTTTCATCTGCTCGCCCTCCAGCCACTCCAGAGTCACTGGTGGCATATCTCCCCGGGCCGGGAATTGCCAGGTGATCTTCGACCATTCGGGGATGTGATATTCGTTGCGGGGCGCGGTTTCCACCTCCACAGTTTCCGGTGCTCCCAGCTCCAGTGCCCAGAATGGGCCGTCCAGGGTATGACAGGCCCAGTCGCCCAGCATACCGTTGCCGAAATCCCACCATCCCCGCCAGGTCCTGGGACAGTAGAGTGGACTGTATTCCCGGGTCTCCGCCGGGCCCAGCCACAGATTCCAGGCCAAATGTTCGGGCGGCGGTTCGGTGGGCGGAGGGAGCTGATCCGGCCAGGTGAAATAGATGCCTCCCAGGGTGGGCGACCAGGACCGGACGTGCCGGACCTCACCCAGTACCCCGGCCTGTGTCCATTCTTTGATGAGCCGGATCCCTTCGGTGGCATGGCCCTGATTCCCCATCTGGGAGACCACGCCGTATTTCCGGGCACCTTCCCGCAGCGCCCGGGCTTCACCCACCGAATGCGTGAGCGGCTTCTCAGTGTATACGTGCTTCCCATGCCGCATAGCCAGCATAGTTGCCGGATAGTGATGATGATCAGGCGTGGAGACGGTGACCGCATCGATGCGATCGCCCAGTTTGTCAAGCATTTCGCGATAATCGGAAAACAGGGGCACCTGCGACAGATCCTGGACCTCCTGATCCGGGTTTTCCTCGGCTTCCTTGGCAGCGTTATCGATGGTCTCCTGAGCCAGCTGCGAATCGACATCGCAGAGCGCCACAATATTTTCCGACTGCATGCACTCCCGGATGGCATACCAGCCCCGGTGTCCCACGCCAATACTTGCGATATTCAATTTATCCGTTCCGGCACACGACGTGAGCAAACCGGATGCAGGCAAAGCCACCACGCCGGCCGCGGCCATACTGCGTTTGAGAAATTCACGGCGGGTCAATTGGTACTTACTCATAAGTTACTCCCATTGCTTAGATTATACCCAATGTTATTATCTATGATAAGTGTAGTGTTGTATCAATCTCTGGCACTGTACTCCCGAGTGGACAAATAGTAATTGCTCTTTTCATACATGGGCCTCCTCAACGAATTGGCACAGACTGTACTTATTTGTGTCGATATCCCAGTGGAATCCCTCCGGGACAAAGCCCCCGAAAGAACCTCGAAGAGAGCACCCTGGTACGAAAGAAACGTGAAGAATGAATACGGCAGTATACTACTTCTTCGGGTTCTTAAAAACTCTCAATTTCTATGATGAAGATTTTATCGCATGAAATGATTCTATTTCCTCCCTGGTTTTCATGGTGACTTTTTTCTTTTCATGGTGATAATCCGTGTAAATTCGTGGTTTCAATAACTGAATCTCATTCGGGCTTAATAAAGATATTCCGCCAGCGGACCTGAAAGGGACCGCGATCTCCGACCCCATGAACCTGGAGCCCGATAAACCCTTCCGGATTATTTTTGTAGAGCGCTTCGTCATACATCAGATCCGCCACCTTCCGGCCGTTGATCCACGTTTGAATATGCCGGCCTACAGCCCGCACCCGGTACTGGTTCCATTCCTGATTTTTGAAATAACTGTGCTGGTTCACTGCCGGATCTTCCAACTGCGGCTCCGGGGATTGCCAGCCGCCGGCCGCCTCCCCGTAAATATAACCGGACTGCCCCGGACTGGCTTCGATCTCAACCTGGGGACCATATACCCGTCCTCCGTATTCACCTTCCCGCAGTTTCGACCGGATCTGGAATCCGGAATTCAGTTCGTTATCTTCCAGGTATACCTCAAACAATAGCTCAAAATCCCGGTATGTGTCTTTCGTGATCAGGAACGTGTTCGGGCTCCCCGCGGTGGTCTGCCCGACGATCGCCGCTTCCTCCACCCGATATGTGGCCTCCCCGCTGCGGATCTCCCATCCCTCGAGGCTTTCTCCGTCGAATAGCCGGATCCAGCAATCGTCACCTGATGCACCCGACTGGCCGATCAGGATAGCCGCAGAAGCGAGTAGTATAAGCAGCATCACGACCTTCGTATGCCACCATGCACCCTTTTGCCATTTCATCGTTCTATTCCTCCGGTTTTATAGTAAAAAGCAGGATGATTCGGTTCGATAAATGGTAATCAAATTTAGAAGAGAATGCATCCAATTTCTTGTGTTTTTTCTGCTAACAAGGTTGTATACACACTGATAACAAGAGCTTTGATAAACACATCCGGAGATGCCCTCTCGCAAGGAGGAATCCATTGATTGTGGGATTTAGCAGAACACCTTCCCGCTGACAGCGATTGAAGGGCAGTGATTGCTGGGACGTTCGCTGTTAGCGGTCAAACGCTTCTCGGGAATCAGTGGAAGGTCTGAGCGCTGACAGCCCGGAAAGGGAATTTCGAACCGCAGAACCGCAGAATGTCCAATGTCGAATTATGAAGTGGGTTTGGAATCTCGAATATCGAACTGAGGAATGTCGAATGTTGATATGCCCGCCCTCCCCCACCGGGGGCTGGGAGAAGGGCACTTCTGCAGTTCATCATTCGTCATTCGATATTCGTAATTCTTTTCGAACCGCAGAATGTCCAATGTCGAAGTGTGCCTGTCCCTCCCCCACCGGAGGCTGGGAGAAGGGCACTTCTGCGGTTCATCATTCGAAATTCAATATTCTTCATTTTTCAGTATTCAATGCCGCACCACCATCCGGCGGAACTGTTCCGTGTCCACCCGGCGGGTGTTGTATTTCCGGAGATACTCCTGATGTTCCGGATCTCTGGGATAGGTTTCATCCGGGCCGCAGGGATACTGCGACATCCCATGGAAGGGCAGGGGTTTGACGGTTTGCCCGTGGGCGGTGTTCAGATCACCGTCTTTGAGCCAGCCGTCGTTATAAAAGATGAAATCCCGGGTCCAGCCGTCCGGAAGATCCGGGGCCTGGTTCGCATCGAACTGAATCGTGATTTCGTCACCGGCGTTCATGATTACGTATTTGCTGTCGGATGCGGTCAACAGCGGCAGCACATCGCCATATCGGGTGTACATCCCGGTGAGGTCACGCCATTTGGGTTCGGTGCTCACTTCACTGTAGTCCGGAATATGCGGACTGTATGGCGTGGCCCGGGAGACGTTCGAGAATCCCCGGTAATGAAGATCAGCCGCACTCGGGTCTAATCTGGTTGCGCGAACTGGCGCATCGCTGAGTCCGGTGGCGAAGAAAATGTGATCCCAGTAGATCTGCATGTTGGTGCGGATGCGGATTCTGCTGTCGTATTGCAGCTGCTCACCACTGAGAGTTGCGATTACTGTCTTATTTTTCC
>DATFLS010000730.1:0-4963 GCA_035267465.1 bacterium | reverse complement strand
AGCGAAACGCCTACGTCGGCGGCTGTGATGGTGTTGCCACGGTGGCCGCAGCGGAATACCTGGGACAGGAGCCGGCCGGGACCATCCCGCATGCACTGATACTGATTATGGGAGACACGGTGGAAGCGACCAAGGCATTTGATGAAATTATTGCACCCCAGGTGAACCGGGTGAGCCTGGTGGATACCTTCGGCGACGAAAAATTTGAATCGCTGCGGGTGGCAGAAGCCCTCGGCGAGCATCTGTTTGCGGTGCGGCTGGATACTCCCGGCAGTCGCCGTGGGGACATGTTGAAAATCATGCAGGAAGTGCGCTGGGAACTGGACCTGAACGGATTCGAACATGTGCAACTCTTCCTCAGCGGTGGGTTGGATGAATACTCAATACATCGATATAATCCCCTGGCAGATGCCTATGGTGTGGGGACGTCGGTGAGCGCTGCCCCGGTGATCGATTTTGCCATGGATATTGTCGACATCGAGGGAACACCCGTTGCCAAGCGCGGGAAACAGGCGGCAAGGAAATCCCTGTGGCGATGCCAGGAATGCTTCACCCACACCACGACGCTCAGAAAATCATCTGACCAGGCGCCTGATTGTCCGGCGTGTGGAAAAACCACCGAACTGCTGCTGCGCCCTGTCGAAAACAAAACAGCAACAGTTGAACTGTCCAACGATCATGACGCGGTTCGGGATTACGTGCTGGACCAATTGCAGCACGTCAGCCTGGATTTGGCAGTATGACAACGTCCGGTTTCCGGGAAATTGACCATACCGCCGATGTCGGACTGCTAATATGGGCTTCGTCACTGGACGAACTTTTCGTCCAGGCAGCCCGGGGCATGTTTTCGCTCCTGCTAACCGCTGATCAAGATAAATTCACGCCAATTATATCCGAGCGGGAGCAAAAAACGTATCCCGTCGAACTGATGTCCACATCAATCGATTTACTCCTGCGGGAATGGCTGAGTGAACTCCTGTACATCCACTTGACCGAGCGAATATATTTTACCGATTTCGACATCGGGCAGGTCGATGACACCCATGTGACAGCGCAGGTAGCAGGCATCGAGTTCTCCGGAGAAAATGAACATCTGTTTACGGAGATTAAAGCCGTAACCTATCATGGCCTGGAGGTTACCACGGATCAGGATGGATTTCGCGCACAGGTCATATTCGACATTTAATCTCGGCTGTTCTTACCTTCACCTTTGATGTGTCTGCATTTGACAAAGCAATTGGGAATCCGGTACATTAATATGATAGGAGAGTAGCCAGTAGTTAACAGAGGAGGAAGAGTATGGCACCTGAGATTACGAAAATAAATGAGTATACCTGGGAACTAAAAAAAACGGCCGGTATGCGAGTGCCCGGCAGGGTGTATGCCAGTGACAAGTTGATGGAATCGATCAGGAATGATCAGAGCCTGCAGCAGGTGGCGAACGTGGCGCATTTGCCGGGGATCGTCAAGTATTCCCTGGCCATGCCGGATATTCACTGGGGATACGGATTTCCCATCGGGGGCATTGCCGCGACCGACGCCGAAGAAGGGGTCATTTCACCTGGTGGGGTCGGTTATGATATTAACTGTGGTGTCCGGTTGATTTCTACCAAACTGCTTTACGACGATGTCAAAACACAGATGCCTGCACTGATTCAGGCACTCTATAATAATGTTCCCACCGGGGTGGGATCGTCCGGAGCGATACGGAAGGTATCCCGGCAGCAGATGAAGAAGCTGGTGACGAAAGGCGCAGCGTGGGCGGTATCCGAAGGATTCGGCGGCACCGAAGATCTGGAATTTATCGAAGAGAGTGGGCGTCTGGATGGCGCTGATCCCGATGCGGTCAGCGACCGGGCCTACCAGCGTGGCGCCTCGCAGGTAGGGACCCTCGGATCCGGAAACCATTTCCTGGAAATCGGGAAAGTGGATGAAATCTACCACCCCCAGGCGGCTGCGCTGTTCGGGCTGCAGCAGGACTCCATCGTGGCCATTATTCATACCGGATCCCGCGGGTTCGGGCATCAAATCTGTGACGATAGTCTCAAAACGGCGCAGCAGGCGGTTCGGAAATACAATATTGACTTGCCGGATAAACAACTGGCCTGTGCTCCCATCACCAGCGAAGAGGGACAAAAATATCTTGGCGCCATGCGGTGCGGGGCGAACTTCGCGTTCAATAATCGACAGGTCATAATGCATCTAACTGCAGAGGCCTTTTTGAAGGCATTAAATATCTCACCCAATGATCTGGGCTTTAATCTGGTGTATGACATCTGCCATAACATCGCCAAATTCGAGGAACATAAAATCAACGGCGATACGCAAAATGTCTGTGTCCACAGGAAAGGTGCGACCAGAGCCTTCGGTCCGGGCAGTAAATATATTCCGGCCAAATACCAGGACATCGGGCAGCCGGTGCTGGTGCCGGGAGACATGGGCCGCTACTCATACGTCACCGTGGGCACCAACCAGGCCATGGCCGATACGTTCGGCAGTTCCTGCCACGGCGCCGGCCGGCAGATGAGCCGCCGGCAATCGAAAAAAGTGAGCGGCAAAATGGACATCTTCCAGGAGATGAAAAACCGGGGCGTGGAAATCCTGGCTGCCGGAGGACGCACTGTCGCAGAGGAAATGCCACATGCTTACAAGGATGTGGCCGACGTGGTGCAGGTACTCCATGAAGCCGGGCTCACCGCCAAGGTGGCCCGCTTCAAACCGGTTGGTGTGATTAAGGGATAACAGGCCTGAGAACTTAACTCGGGAAGAAGAAGTTCACTCGACAACCGGAATGACTGAGATACCCAGGTGATGTTCGAGCCCGGAACCCGCTGCGTTACTCCTGGTTGCGCTTCACGAAGATTTCCCGGGCGATTTCGTCATCGATGGCAATTTCGGTTTCCCCGACCTGAATGACTATCGACGGGTGACGCTGCTTTACGATGATCTCCGTGCCGGGCGTTACTCCCAGTGATGCCAGTCGTTGGAACCGCTGATAAATTTTCTGGGTCATGAATGCAATTTTCCCGGGAACGTGCTTCTGCATATATTTCACCGATGTCACCACCGGCTTGACATCAGTTTCGTATCGTTTACAGCATTCCCCCCGGGGGATTTCCCGTCCGTGAGGGCACAGCGGCGGATGACCGAGAAAGGTGCAGACGCTGTCCGTAACCCCTTCACTTAAGATGTGTTCCAGCTCGCAGGCGATGGTTTCGGTTTCATCCATGGACACGTTCAGGACGTCGTTGAACAATCGTTCAGCTAACCGGTGCCGGCGAATGACTTTCACGGCTTCGGCCCGTCCTTTCTCTGTTAACTCAAATTTTCCATTGTCGATCACGATGAATCCGGCTTCTTCCATTTGAGTCAACAAAGCGCCGCCCGGCACGTCCTGGTCATCTTTTTCCATATTTTCCCGGAACGCCTCGATGCTGCTATCTCCCTTCTCCAGTGTACTCCAGAGATATTCCAGGGCTTCTTCTATGCGGGAGGCTGCGGATTGGTTATTCGTGTGTTTCATGGGCATCTTCGGAATACTGCGCAGACTTGTGCGGTGAGAAAAGTCTCTTGAAAAACTCTACGATACCCGACTTCATCGGAACGTACTCATACCGGCAGTTCGGACACATCAGCATTGTACAGTGCTCACCCAGCGGACAGGTAGAGGTGCAATACTCATGGGTGTCGTCGAAATCGAATCCGCAGTAGGGGCAGATGTGTTTCATCTGAGGGCTCCTGCATTAAACTGGAGGGTATTTAATAAACGACCCCAGCGATTCGAAGTACTTCCCCGGAGGATCTTTTCGCGGGAAGCCAAACCCCAAAATCTCGGAAGCAGCTTACACCGATTATGTATATAACAGACATCCCAAATTTTTTTGGGATATATTATTAGAGAATTGGTCATTATCTCTTTCCGGCCTCTGCGACCTTTGAGCCAGGGGCTCTCCTTCGGAGCGTTTTCTTACATAGACTCATTAAAACTGAATTCCCAGGCCGATCAATAACCAGTTTAATCCTCCTGCGACGCTGATAGCAAACGGGAGGATGAACACCCCGATAGCTACTGCTGTCTTCACGCCCCGTTCTTTCACAATCATCAGGAAGTTCGCGATGCAGGGCATGAAGAGCGTAATAGCCACCAGACTCACCAGCATCTGGTTGGGATCGAGTAACCCCTGCTTGGCCAGGTCATACAATCCCGCGGCGCCGAAATCCCGGCGCAGGAACCCGATGAGGAAGGCGTCCGTGGCCTGCGCGGGCAGTCCCAGGAATCCGCTCACCACCGGCGCGGCGGCACGCTGTATAGTACTCAGCACATGGAGTTTATCAAAGATGAACAGGATGAACGTTCCCAGGAAGAACAGCGGCACCGCTTCCTTGATGTACCATTCCATCCGGGCCAGCGTTTTTACCAGGATATTTCCGATGGCCGGCCGGCGAATCGGCGGCAGCTCCAGCACGAAATCCGAACCGGGGCCGCGTACAACTTTTGACGAAAGAAAGCCAACCAGCAGCAGCACTCCGATTACAATACCCATCCAGACCATCGTAGCGCCCGGAGATAATCCCCCCAGCATGCCGAGGATCACTCCCAGTTGCGCGGAGCAGGGCACACCCAGTGCAAGCAAGAGTGTGACAATGATCCGTTCCTTCCTGGAATCAAGTATCCGGGCGGTCAGGGTAGCCATGGTGTCACAGCCGAGCCCCAACACCATCGGCAGGATAGATTTTCCGTTCAGGCCGATCATCTTGAAAATCCGGTTCACCATCACCGCGAGCCGGGGAAGGTACCCGGAATCTTCCAGCAGCCCGAAGGCGATGAAGAAGGTCCCCACAATCGGCAGAACAATCGCGACAGAATAAGACAGCGCCATTGTGAGCAGTCCGTATTCGCCCACCAGCATCTCCCGGAGAAACGGCACCGGGATGAGCCACTCGATAGCGCTGGTAAACCAGG
>DATFLS010000729.1:0-3718 GCA_035267465.1 bacterium | reverse complement strand
TGAACTGGTTCCGGAGGACAACGTGTGGAACATCCTGCAGGCCAAACTCAGTCAGAAAGGGTTTTCTTCTCTGCAAGACCGATATCCGGTCCTGTGTTCTGGGTCCAATGCCAATCCCGCCCAGATCCAGCATAAATTCACCGACGCGGATTTCGATGTCACCGTCCCGATGATCCGGGGGAACCTTCACGGAGCCGCGGCGGTGTTCGCGGGCCACGTGTCCGTCTACGGGGCTATCCCGGCGACCATGGAACGAGTGGTTCCTTGTGATCAACAGGTATTTGTTGCGTTTTATACGGATGCCCAACTGGACCGGATGATCGAGACCGAGAACGATAACTACTGGCTGGCCAGATCCGGGGACGTCCGGTGCGAGATCCCCGCCATTCGAACTCCATTCCACCCCTATGCCTTCATCAGCAAGGGCGGCGTACTCACATTCGGCACTGGCGATCCCATAGAATTGCACACCTGCTCCCAGGGAGAAATCATTCGTGGGATCTTCAGCAGGTTAGACGGCAGGATAAACGGAACCATCGGAAAGTTCGACTATCACGCCTATTTCGAGAATCCTCTGGTGTACCGGGAGCAACTGGAGCGGGCCATAACCGATGCCGGATTCACCAGGCCGCCTGCTATCCCCTGGGAGAACCTGTCGCGGGAGGATGTTGCTCCATTTCATCGGTGTATCTGAATCGGATACCTCAGTTCAACCCGGTACAAGCGGGGGCACATGTTTCGAGTTTAAAGGATATGAAAGCACGAGCATCACTCTGGCACACCAAGCATTGGCTGTATCCGATAGTCCAAAAGATCTTATCCCAAGAACGGATTTGTCACTGTTGTGGATCGCCGAAGTATCCATTCACGTTCAAGCGCCGATTGTCCCCCGGCATCCCTGCACAGATGATGCAAGGATGTGACCCCACAATCAACCGCCGGCAACCCCCGTTCGGGGATCACCGGCGGCGCCGTACCTCTGGTGTTCTATGCCACGAATCAAGAATACTGACCGTTAAAAAGATTCCCTTCGCCGGTGCGTTTCTGCGAAAATCCGTCCACGTGGATATCCACCTATAAATTACGCCACAGATGACTGATATACGAGACAGCCGAAAAGATCGACACCAGGAACAGCATGATAAAAAAGGCAGCCTGGATGTAATAATACCCCTCGATGTACCAGGTGAACATGACCACCACGATGAAAAAGGAAAACGTGGTGAGCGCGAAATCCACAATGGTCCTGGGATAATAGTGCACCTTTCTCTGTTGTTTCCTCCTGACTTTGGGTATCAGGACATACATCCCGATAGGTATAAACGCCGTGAGGATGTGGACTGGATGTTCATTGAGAAAGTAAATGAACAAGATAATGGTGAGAGATACACAGATTATGAACCAGAAGAGCTTACCTATTTTATCGTAGTCAACTGTTGCCATATCTTTATATGTATCCTCATACAGTTCTTCAAATTAGCCAATAGCATTCTACTTAAAAACTATTGGATATTATACCCAATACCGGTTTTGCTTTCAGCTGGTAAATGCCTGACAGGCAATGCTTCCTCCAATTGAAAAAGCTGCACCAATGCCAAGACCAATAAGTGTCATTGTGCCGAATGAAAGGACAGTTGTCGCTGCCATGTAATAGCCAAACGCTGCGGAATTTGCTGCACCAACTCCCCAAAACCCCGCGTTACAAAGTACATTGATGGTATCGCTCTTTGACCATCCGCCCCGAATCTCCGCCATCTCATCATAGGTTAATTCTCTCATGATGTATTCTCCCTCCGGTTGTGTGGATTTGATATGTCTCCATCTGGCTTGCTATATATAGTTCAATTCCCGTGCCAGCAGAGAACCACAGGAGTGGATAGTCGCGGTAAGTGTTTGATATTTAGCTCCTTAGAAGAAATCATCCCACAGGAAGAAACTCCCCTGACCGGTTCGAAATGGCCGAGAAATCGAGCTAGAGCTCTCCCCCAAGTCGAGCTGGAGTTCGACCCGGCAGTGAGATAATCCGGAGGACCCGATTGTACCAGGAAAATCCGGGACATAAATACTTTGACTCACCAGGAATGGGTCGAAAACAATGAATTCGGTGCGTAAAAAGGGTAAATACAGGTGACACGAGTGTGAGTTCTTCCCCTGATATTTCACTATATTGTAGATCGTTCGAGCTATAGCTCGACTATTCTTGTGGAGAATTCAGATGAGAGTTTATTATGACGACATGATATTTTTCGGTGATCTTCCAATCAACGTCTTTTGGCCGGAGCGTTATCCCTGCAGGCTCATACTCGAAAAAACTATTGTGCTGCACTGCAGGAGTTGGTATACTGGTAATAAGGAAGATGGTCCTGCAGTGTCTGTTATTCAGCCGGACACAATTGGTTCACAGGTAACCCCCATTTCTGATCACCGGATTCCGGAGACACCGGAGGGCGAAAAAGAAACAGCAGGGAAAGGTTGGTTGTGTTCAACATCGAAGACATCATGATCGCGTATGATTTCGTGAGCACCGGTGTGTCGGGTGACGCCCGGGTGGTGTTGGACAAGAAGACCGGTAAGCTCCATTATGAATCCGTTGCCGCCGGGGAGGAAATCGAGGAGGATCTGGACTGGGAAGACTGCGTGGAGGTGCCGGACAAGTATGACCTGGATCTGGGGAACCAGCTGGTGTTCGATTTCGTCAGGCAGCACATGCCGGATGAGTACGACAGGGTGAGCGGGTACTTCCGCAGCAAAGGCGCCTTCCGGCGGTTCAAGGATCTCCTGGAATCCCAGGATCTGCTGGAGGTGTGGTACGGGTATGAGGACCAGCGGGTGGAAGAGTCATTGCGCCGGTGGTGCGAAGCGAATGGGGTCGAACTGGAGAACTAACCCGGAACGGCAGTTTCCCGCGGTACACCGGTTACTTGCTGTGGTATCTGATGCGGGTGTAATCAGAGCAACAAGACATCTCAGAGAATGAATACCATCAACAGGAGGGTGCATTATGAAGGCAGGGATACTCTTTACCGGCTCCGGACCGATCCTGATTCTCACCTCATACGATGCCCTGACTGATCCGGATCTGGTGGAGAAACTCGCCACCAAGGGGATTAACAAGTTTATCGCTTACGAAATTCCGGTGGAAACGGCGAAAGAGAGATACGGAACCCACTACAACGTGATTATGGGCGATCTGTATCAGGAAGACGATTTGCGGGTGCTGGATTACGACGGACATCATATTTTTCACACCTTCTCGCTTGCGGAACTGGGTGAACCGATTTATTACGATCCTGGTGAATGACTATTTTTACCACCCGAATTATTCATAACCCCGGAACGTCCGACACTATCTTTACTGGGTACATAAGTACATGGGGTACATAGGTGCATAGGTCTGGAGGCGTGCGGTATCGTGCATAGTCCAGGTTGAACCACAGACTCGCTGACTATGCAAGCGCATTTATCTCGGATACCTTATGTCCCTATGTACTTATGTACCCGGATGCGTCGGGGGAGGGACCAAGAAAGACCATCAGGTGAGTTCATCGCAGATTAGTATTCCGGGGCAGGGAATATTTCTTTTTGTGACTGACCGGGCAGCTGATTAACTTTTTTGCTGGAAGCGCCGATACAAGCAACGAGTAAACTGGAGTTATGATGAAATCCCTCCGTGTATGGAATCTGATTGCCCTACTCATTGGACTCTTTCTTGTATTTA
>DATFLS010000728.1:0-4313 GCA_035267465.1 bacterium | reverse complement strand
CGGAAGTGAATACGGTCTCTACCCACCACGTCAATTCCCCGGAATTCGTAAGCGAACAAATCGCGCCCCGGGGGTTCTTCCTCATCAACGCGGACCAGCAAGGTGTCATCTTTATTGATATCCTTGGTGTTCACCTGGTACGTTGTATACATTTTCCGTGAGGGAGGGGAAAGTGTCACTCGTTTTGGTTTGATTGCCATCCTGCGCTCCTTTGCTCAATCGCAATCTACAGCCTGTAAGAGCCTGTAATCTTCTATGCTGAAGTGAATTAGTCTGTAAAATACTAGTTCTAACAGATGAACGCCAGTGTATTTTCCCAGGGAAAGGATCACGCCTGCCGGACTCCGCAGTTAGGAGTATCAAGGCACATCGGTCCCAGTGGACGCACTCCAGATTCTAAACCATGCCTGCCGGTCGAATTCGACGGAGGTCGCATCCAGGGCGCTTAATAATCGTTTTTCCTTTCCGGTCCCAATGATAGGAATGATATTGGTGGGATGTGCCAGGATCCAGGCGAGTGCCACCTGGTCCACCGGTTTCCCCCCGTTTTCTGCGCCGAGACTCTGCAGAGTTTCCCGGAGCCGCACGGCCTGTGCCGAATCCGAGGTGAAGAGACTACCCCCCGCAAACGGCGACCAGGCCATCGGAGTCATCCGCATTCGCTGGCAATAATCAAGAGTGCCGTCGTGGAGGACATCAAAATTCATGACAGACAGTTCCACCTGATTGGTCACCAATGGGAAATCCAACCGGGATTGCAATAACTCGCATTGATATGCGGTGAAATTCGACACACCGAAGTACAGCACTTTCCCGTCCTTGTGCAGAGAATAAAAAGCTTCGGCCACATCATCAGCGTTCATCAGGGGATCGGGCCGGTGGATTAACAGCACGTCAATGTACTCCGTCTGCATATTTTGTAGAGAATTCTCAACGGAGGCGATGATATGCTGTGTGCTGGTATTGTAATGCTGCACGGTGATTTCAGGTCGGTTGGGTGACGTGGAACCAATCCCGCATTTTGTCACCAGTTCCATCTGCTCACGGAGAGCGGGTTTTTCTTTCAGCGCCCGGCCGAAGATCGATTCGCAGGTATAATCGCCGTAAATATCGGCGTGATCAAAGGTGGTGAGTCCCCTGTCCAGACATAATTCGATACGCTGCAGCAGATCAGCCGTGCTCATCTCCCATTCAGCCGCTCTCCAGAAACCATAAGCCAGTTGTGACAGTTCAGGACCATCCTCCACCAGCTGTACTCTCGAAATCGCCATAACTTTGTTCCCTGTGTTGATATTAGTCGAAATCTTACTTACAAGGATATTCGAACTCTGTGTAAAATGCAATATGCGAATACAGATGCAATCGCAAATTTTTCCCAAGCGGACGGATTCCAGTGCAGAGAAATCTATTCGGTGTTTCCATCAACCATCATTTCTTCGAGAAATTTTCTCAGAGAGAGATTGTTCACCGGCGCCACGGAATTCGGCGAATTGAAAAACATATAATGAACTCCGGGGGAAAAAACAGCATTCTTGAACCCTACATACCATATTCCCGAGACATTTGGATAGAATTTGGGAAAGGCCTCGTGGGCAGAGGGATTAATTTAAGGCATAATAACGGACCTGTTGGACCGATGAATTTATTTACATTGACGGCAATTGGGCCTTCTCGACGAGGAAAATTCGGGAGTAACAATTATTTTTGAATCAGAGGATGAAAAACTTATTCATTCTGCTGGGCTTCCCGTTCCAGCTGCTCTTTTTGCCAGCCGAAATCGACATTGCCGTCATAGAACTTCTCCGGATGCTCGATAGCCCAGATTTGTTTGTGGATGATCCAGTTATCAGGATCCGATGTCAGGGCTTTTTCCAGCTGTTTGACAGCCGAAGCCTTCTGATCGTTTCGCAGCAGATAATTTGCATACTGAAAACGCAGTGCGGCCTCCGCCTCAGAAAACTCTCCGTTCTGTCCTCCGTCTGAGGCTTGTCGGTGAGCCAGAACGCCCGGTTCATCATTCAGCCAGCCGGTGAGCAATTCTCTGTCTTCAGAATCGCCGATGCTGAAGTTCTGTGGTCCGTACACCCGCCGACCCTGCTCATTGAACAGGATGATCAGGGGGACGTAATTATACTGAAATTTTGTCCCGAGTTTATTGGATTGATCCACCAGCGCGGGATAGGTTGCGTCTGCCTTCTCCACCCAGGGCTTCGCGACCTTCGCTCCCTGCATATCCATGGCGACCGTGAGGAGTTCGAATTCATCGGAAGCATGCTGTTCATAAAATGATTGCCAGCCTGGCAATTGTCCCCGGCAGCCTCACCACGATGCCCACGCAAAGACCACGACCTTCCGACCACGATAGTCCGATAATTGTACCTCTTGACCATCCATGGTCGGTAAACTGAACTCGACAGGAGTTGTGCCCTGCTCCGGCGATTGCTGATTGGACGCCCGCAAACCGAGGAGGAAAGTTCCGGATTCCCGGTCCCAGGTATACCGGCTCCCGAGAGCGTCGAGAAAATAATTGATGGAGTAGTATTCTTGATTGTCCTCCTGATAGACCGGATCATCTCCGCTCCGTGAAACCATGGGTATACAGAGATCGCCAAGGCAAAGCCCTGTAGTCCCGTTCGGAAGGGGTTTCCGTTCCAGCCCAAGAGAGGATGTGAGAAAATTACTGCTGAGATAGAGCTGATTACCTCTGGCGATCGCCGCAGTGTGATACGTGGTATCTTCAGTACTCTCATATATCCTGATACTTTGCATAGAATCCCCCAGCACTTGCCTCTTACCCGGCATTATCCCCAAACTGATAACCATGAGTGATATGGTAATCAAGGTTCGAAAGGTTTTTGAAATCATTCTTAGTCCAGTCACTATCTATATCTCGGATATTTAAACGGCGATACTTTTCCGATTTCCCTGCATTAGATCCGGTTTTACAATCAAGATGCCTTCACCAGAATCACTCGGCCACAGGATGTCTAAATATCTCCGATATGTTTAATCTTATATTTATGATTAATAAGATCGTGTTTATCGTGCATAATATCAAGAGTCAATTGGTAGGCTTTATCGATAATTTCATTGCCCCTATGAAAATCATAGATGTTAATCTCTGCGGTATCCGGTTCGAGAAGCAAATCCGGCTGCTCCACCTGCAGCTGAAAATTCGCCAGTTTGGCTATGGAGATCCCCACCGTCTGCGTCAGAATCATCATGAACCCAAGATCTGCATCGCGACGCTCCTTGTGGGTTTTCTCTGATCGCTGTTGTGCAAACAGTCTGGAGAGAACGCGTGATCGGGAGGATTCACCGGGATCGAAATGCTTCTTGAGGTTCGCCTCGCTCAGCCAACTGCGATTCCTGGGCAGAACGTTGACCCCAATGACAAAATCCGCTCCCAGTTCCCGTGCCGCTTTCACCGGTACCGGCGACACCAGACCGCCATCCACCAGAATCTTTCCATCCATCCGGACGGGCGTGAACACAAGCGGAATGGAAATACTCGCCCGAATCGCTGTTATCAGATCTCCCTCCGACAACGTCCACAAGTCCCCGGTTCTTAAATCGGTAGTCTCCAGCGCCAGCGGGAGGTGCAGCTCTGAAAACCTGGTCACACCAAGATTTTCTTCCAGCATCTCGATAATTTTATCTCCACCGACCAGGCCTTCTCTGGAAATAGTGGGAAGAAACAATTTGATCAGGCTGCGCCAGGAGAAACTCCGGACCAGGGTTTCTATCTTCTCAACCGACCGGCTGCTGGCATACGCCGCCCCGACCACCGCGCCCATGCTGCTTCCGGACAGGCAATGAATCGGTATCTCCAGATCATCCAGTGCTCGCAACACCCCGATGTGGGCCAATCCTCTGGCCCCGCCACTTCCGAGTGCGACACCTACTTTCATGGTATCATCTCCGGCGTTAACAGTTGGCAGCATTCCTGTATGATTGTATCATTGAATAACCATCCGCGCTCGGTTAACCGTATCCGTTCAGCATCCAGTTGAATCCAATCGGGATTCCGATCTTTCAAATCGGCAAAATACTGGTGTATTGCGTCGGGTATCGGTTCTCCGAATTCTTTCTGCCATCTGTCCCGAGAGATCCCGGCGCTCGTTCGGAGGCGAGTCAATAAAAATTCCTCCTGACGTACCAGGGTATCCAAATGCTCCCGGTCTTCAATAGGTGACTGATCCTTCCGTATCTTCTGCAGGTATCTACTTAAATCATGCACGTTCCACCATCGATGGCTGCCGGTATAGGAATGGGCTGACGGACCGAAACCGATATAATGGCTCCCGTTCCAG
>DATFLS010000727.1:0-7028 GCA_035267465.1 bacterium | reverse complement strand
CCGGGTTCGATACTGATCAGGGCATTCTCCACCCGCTCCTCGCCCTGAGAATCTGTGGCAAGATAGATGTCTTCCACATTCTGCGGGGCGTGCATCGGAATGATGACTCTTCTGGCAACTCCGGTAAAAATAACAGTGCGTTCCCGGCGGGCGAGTGGTCGTATACGCGGCCTGGCTTCGGAAAACAGATTAAACTCCACAGTATCTGCCGCACCACCATAGTTCTCAACCCGGAGTTCCTTCATCCCCGGCTGGGCGCCCGAACTGATTGATAGATCAAAGGCGATGGTGTTCGTATCCGCTTTAATTTTCTCTGCTTCCAGATATGGATCCGAGAACTGCAAACCCGGTTCGTCTCCCAGAAAGAAATGATGGCCGGTCGCCCGGACCTCCACCGCGCCGGCTTCGTGATTCCACCGGATGAAATTAGCCTCCTGCAACCAACCCTCCCGACGCATCACGTTGACCAGATCCGGTTTCGGGGCCCGCACGTCCCGCCGCACGGGGCTGGCAATCTGCTGTGATATGTCGCTCCGGGAGACCATGCGTACTTCCATCGATCCGAGATATTTCTTTTCCATGGGAATATCGAGTTCGATATGCACCAGACGATTCTCATCTCCCCGGGAGAGAGCAAATGAAATCGAATCCTGAGGAACCAACTTGTTCTGACTGAAAATCAGCAGCGTATCCTCCGCAGCATTATATTCCCTGATTAACCGCATATCAAACACATTGTGCCCGAGTGTAAACTCTTGGGCCTGAAGCGGGCTGACAAGCATCAATCCCAGCAAAAGAACGCGCGACAGTTGCCTCATAATTGACCTTTTTGGTTGGTTATCCTCAGCTGTTTTGCTAACCTCAACAATCGCAGGTTTGTTTCCAATGATACATGTCACTTGCAAAGTCTCCTAAATCTAACTGAAATTGCCAGGGAATGTGAAACATTAAACAGTATTATATTATTTCTAATTTGTGAGCATTATATCGGGGAGGAGGTTTGTATCATCATACCGAAGGAAAATCGCCTGTAAAATACAGGAGGAGGAAGAAGGGAGAATGGAGGATGAAGAAGCCCCTTCTCCCTTCCACTAAGATGTCGGGTGGAGTTCCTACATTATCTACTCTCCACCCGACATGCTTTCTAATAATCTTCATCTCTGTGACGGGAGCCAGGCGGTAACCTGCCCGGGCGCTCCGCCGAATCGAAAAGTACGTACAGGGCGCATCAGAGGGTCAGCTCCGGCGGGGTACCGGAAGCTATCATCAGGCGAGGTGGAGTGAAAAATTATATCTCTTTCACCAGGGTGTCAAAATGCTCCACGCTCACAGCGGGCAGGGTTGTAAATGCGATGCCCGTCAACTTTGTGAGAGCAACGGAAGCCTGCATGGCCTTCTCGTTTTCCGGGAATTCGGCGAGCAAGACCAGATCCACGTCACCGAGTAACGCAAACATGGCGGTGACTTTTCCACCGAATTTTTCGATCTGGACCTTTGCTTTGTTCGTCCGATCCGCACTCATCCCTCATGGCTTCTGAGGAATATTTCCCGAACATAAGGTACGCAGCCATCGGTGCCTCCTTCTCCTTTTGTTATGGTTTAGACCACGAGAATTTTTACACTCTGTATGAGGTCGTAACTATCGAACGTCCACAAGGATACCATAAGATCGAACCGGATTCGTAACCATTTCAGCCGTGAGTAACTGCCCCGGCGGAATAAGATCTGTCCACAAGAATGTCAGTAGAAACAGGTGAATTCACGTGCCCTGGCATCAGCAGTGCGCCATTATCACTAGTATGATTCTACCGGATCAGCAGGATGTTGTCAATATGATCTTGTATCTTTTTAGAGGGAATTACTGAATACCTAAAACGAAGACAGAAACTACTAATCATCTCAAGGGGAGGACCCAGGTCCTTAAAAAATACGACGCATTCGTGATCATTCCCGGACGAATCGGGGCAGGGTGTGCCCATTTGTGGTTTCTCCAGTGGAATCATCCGCTGTCAGACCAACACGAACATGAGTGCAACAATCCCCAGCAAGATCAGAACACTCTGCTGCATACCGAGCAGGGGGATGAGGAACAGACTGGCGGCCACAGATCCGATACACCCCCCCAGCAGATCGGCAAAATACAGCGGGGAAACAACCCCCTTTTGATCTCCGACTCCCCGGAGGCCGGCATAGGCGAACATGGTACCCACGAAAAATCCGGCGAAGACAACTGCCAGGATTCCAGGTACCAGCGATCCCCCAACCCCTGATCGTAGAATTAGCAGGAATCCAAAGTTCATCAATCCAACCGTGATGAGCAAGAATACACCCGCCAGCCGGAACCGGGCTGAGTGTGTACTCACATCCAGGGAATAACGGTGTGTCACATACGATCCGATTGCAAGCCCGGCCATGAAACTCATCAGGAGTAAACCGATATCCCGGTACAGGGCCCCGCTGTGCACCTGGTAATTCAGGATAATGATGGTCTCCATCACCATCCCCAGGAACCCTGCCAATCCCACCAGCAGCATTCTTCTGGTGAGAATCATTCTCCGCAGAAGCAAGAGCGCGCCCACTCCAAAGAGGGTTACTCCGCCGAGGAGCATCCAAAATTGCCCGGAGAGGCTCGACAACCCGGCGAATTCCAGGTGGGCCAGACCCGGATAAAACTGCGAAAGCCAGATCATGAGGGTATACTGGTAACAGATTGGTTGTACATCGGTATTGATAGCGGCATGGGTGCTTTCCAGCAAATCAGTGATTTCCGAATACCTGTCATTGGTATAGAGATAATGTATATATTGAGGTGAGACACGCCGGGATCTGATATCCCTTCGCTTCCACCGGTCGGCTAATATATCCGGATCCGGGCCTGTCGAACTATGTAATCCAACGACGATGTTACTGGCACCGGGTAAAATCCGAATCTCCGGAAACACGGCTTCCACCGCCCGGAAGATGCTCAGATTTCGCTGCCGGAGCTGGGGAGACCACAAATTTTCCGCAGAGGGAATGGCAAATGCTACCATCCCCTGGGGATTGAGTACACCCGCGCATGCCTGAAAAAATTCCCGGGTGTAAAACCGGTTAGTCTGCCCGGAGGATGGCTCTGGCATCGCAACCAGGACCACGTCATATTTGACGTCCCGCTCCAGATATCTTCTGGGATCATCATAGACGAGATGCACCCGTTCTGTAGTGAGGGATCCGGCGATATCCTGTGGCATGAACTTTTTTGCAAGTGAGATCAGTTGCTGGTCCATCTCAACATAAGTGACCCTCCGGGGATTGTGCTGCAGAGTTTCGGTGACTATGCCTTTAAAACCGCCTCCCAGAATGAGTACATCTCCGGGATTCTGATGGTGCAGCAAAGAGAGGTGCACGAACTCTTCTGTCTCGGTTCCTTCCGATTCGAAGGTGAGGACGTCGTTCTCGTACACGGAAACCTGACCCGCCCGTTCGGTGAGTGTGATCCGGCTGTAGGGCGTATCCCTGGAAACAGTAAGGTTGGGATGATTCCAGGCGCTCATGGCCCGGTCAATCTGCCGGGCATTTCCTAACAGGAGTGCACATCCCAGCGATAACACTGCTGCCGGAATCCAGATCGATCTGATCCGAAATCGTATGCCGTAATACACACTCCCGGCGAAGGTGATCAGACTGCAGATCAGAGCGATAGGGAAATTTTGCACGTGAGTGATTAACAGGAAGGTCGATGCCAGACCGCCCAGGAGTCCGCCGGCACTTTCAATCGCATACGCTTGTGCCAGGGTGCGCTCGGCTTCAACGTAGCGTTTGGCAACCCACTGGAAGAGAAGCCCCAGGAGTCCACTCACCGGAAGCAGAATAAGGATGACCGCCAGCAACTGCAGCGGAAACGGCAGATATCCGCCCGGAATCCCGGCAAAGAGAACCCGCGTACCACGCACGAATGCAATATCCGCGATGAGGCAAACTCCCGTAATCATTGAAATAACCGCGATTGTTCTTACCGAGGGTACGTAGGATTTCCGCCCGAGAATTGCTCCCAGCGCACTCCCGAAAAGCCACACGCCTATGGCCAGGATATAGATTAACTCTACTCCATAGAACGCCACATTCAATTCCCGGAGAATGGTTACCTGGCCGAGGATGGAAAAGAAGCCGATGAGCAGGAGGTAAATAATCACCGGGAAAGAACGGGAGTAAAGTAAGAGTGAGGATCTGCGATAGTGATTCTATGATAACCGGTCATTTGAAGAAATCTGCCAGACGAAGCACTTTGAGTTCCATGTGCAAGAATCCCGGCTTGGCCCGGTGGCTATATGCTTTGGTGAATACTGCTTCTGATCAGCTGCGTATTCTGCTTACTCCCTGAACTCCGATTCCTCGAATTTTTCGGTCTGAAAAACGAACAGTTCGGCGCCCTCTTTCCAGCTCTGCCGGGTGAGTCCGGCCTTCATAGAGAGTTCACCTAATAACTCATCCCGATCCCAATCCATTCTGGTGGCAACCTCGGGCAGAAAGACCGCTTTCCGGCCGTTTTTCTGGAGCAGCACGCCGTCTGTGCCTAACCGGATATCCCGGTAATTTTCAATTTTCTGATAGGGCGTGAGTACAGAAACTTCGATATCGATATCCGGGAGCTCCGCCGCACGCACCGGGGAGAAGCGCCGATCGCCAAACGCCGCCTGCAAGGCCATGGATCCCACGGCCTCACACAGGCACAAATCGTTCTGGAGATGACCGACACAACCCCGCAGTTGACTTCCTTTGCGCAATGTAACAAAGACCCCCTGTTTCCGATTGAGTACCGGCTCGAATCCCCGGGCTAATGGGATGGTTTCCGAAGTGAGAAACTGGGTGATGGTTTTCCGGGCGAATCCGAGCACCACTTTTTTGTGGGTATCTGTGAGCTCCGCTGCGGCAGAACGCTCACCGGTTTCCTCAAAGATGGACGGCGCTCCGTATTCCTCCGATCCGGTGAATGCAACCGCACCATATCCTACTACACGATCCCGGCTGCCGACAGCGGCATTCCCCGAATTGGCATAACTGATGAGTCTACAACAGTTCGCGCCGGCTTTTGTTGCGGCGGAAATCGCCGTGATGATGGGTCCCTCTCCACAGGCGCAGGTATGGAGATTTGACACCTCCCCGCCCATGAGGCCGGAGGCCACCGAATGAAAATACCCGGGATCCAACCGGGTTAAGGCTTCGAGCGTTTGCCGGTCCACATTCCTGGCGGCGTCATATGCCGGATAATGCGACAGATCCGAACTGGCGACTATCAGTGCGTTCCGTCCCTCCAGAACTTCTGCCAGGCTTTCACCAAAGGATTGACAGAAATCCATGTCCGCTGATCCGATGACCATCGGCAGGATTTTCATCTCCGGAAAGGCATACTGGAGAAATGGAATCTGCACTTCCACCGAGTGCTCCTGTTCGTGCACTGCCGGATTATACGTGCATTGCGGGCAGTGAGAAAGAACCCTAGCCGCGAGCTCTTCATCGATTCGCGCCGTACCCAGAGGAGTCTGATAACCGGCACGGGGATAAACAGACACTTTTCGAAAGGCGGCAGAGGTGTGGTTGGTCCCCAGAATGACTACGACATCATAGGAGTGCTGTTTTGCCTGGTTATAGGCGTCAGCTGCAATCTGACCGGAGAAGACGTATCCTGCGTGGGGCGCAATAATGGCCATTGGTTTGTCCGGTCCGGCGTCGATTGCATCCCCGAAAAAGTACTCCATCGCTCGCTGCAATTTCTTCTCGCTTGCAGAATAAAATTTCCCCGCCACTGCAGGTTTACGTACCTGCACATCAGGATACTTTTCCTGGTTCATATGTTCTGCGTTAAGACTATTCATACTGATTAACAGGCATACACATACACACAGGTTTTTCATACTTATCCAGACTGTTTTTACCTCGCTGTCGCTCTGATGTATCTATTCACATTGTATTAATAGTCTGGGATCAAACGCCTGGTGTTCTGTTTCATCTCTGTTCTGTCATTGTTTATGACCATACACCGGCAATCGATTCATTGCAGTATTCACACCGTCCTTGTTGTATATGGAAGGATTGAATAAAGAATCCGGACCGTTCAATCACAATTTTGCCACAGGCCGGGCAATAGGTATGATTTCCCGGATGACCCGGGACGTTTCCCACGAAGGGATATCGCAATCCTCTGTCCAGAGCGATACTGCGAGCACGCTCCAGCGTGGCAATCGGTGTGGGAGGCAGGTTCCGAAGTTTGTAATCCGGATGGAACCGGGTGAAATGGATCGGGACATCCGGCCCGGCTTCGTTATACACCCATTCCACCAGATCCGTCAGCATCCGATCCGAGTCATTCAAGGTGGGCACAACCAGATTAACGAGCTCCAGATGGGTGTCGGTCTTCGCAATTTGGCGGATACTGTCCAGGACCGGTTGGAGACGGGCATCACACACCTTGGTGTAGAAATCCTGACTGAACCCCTTCAAATCGATTTTGATGGCATCTAACACCTCGCACATTTCGGCAAGTGGTTCGGCGTTCATGAAGCCGCAGCTAATCACAACCGACCGGATGCCTTTTCGTTTCCCCCGGCGGGCTATATCGATGAGATATTCCGTGAACACCGTGGGCTCATTATACGTGAATGCAATCACGGGAACCTCCCGGGATACAGTGGCGCGTACGACCTGTTCCGGCGAGATATATTCGGTCCGGTAATCTTCCGGCCTGGCCTGTGAGATCTGCCAGTTCTGGCAAAATTTACAGGATAGCGGACACCCGGCAGTCGCCATGGAAAATGCGGATGATCCGGGGAGAAAATGGTATAGCGGTTTCTTTTCGATGGGATCAATGTGGGTGGAAATCGGACGGCCGTATACCAGGGTTTTCAGCTCCCCATCGACGTTCATCCGGGTTTGACACTTGCCCCGCTCCCCTTCCTGAATAACGCATCGCTGAGCACACAGTTGGCATTGGACAAAGGTTTGTTCATGTGTGACGGCGAGGGTATCCGCTGCAGTTCCCTCTCCGTGACAGG
>DATFLS010000726.1:0-4280 GCA_035267465.1 bacterium | reverse complement strand
CGTCTTCTGGCCATGTTAGGATTGCTGAAATTGTTTGTCCCGCCGATCCTGTTCCCGGAAACGGGGGCGAATTTTTCTGCCAGTCTGGATATGCCTCTCGCTTTGACCGGCCCCGGGATCACGGTCTCAGCTGCTTCCGGTTCAGCGGTGTTGTCTTTGGAGGCAGTCCTTCTGCTGGTCTGGGCGGCGATGGCCGGTGGCATTCTGCTGTATACGGGAATTCGGGTTCTTTCTCTGGCGTATATCAAGAGATATTCCCGGGAGATTCCCTGGCCGGGCGATCTGGTTCAGGCCGGGAACGTGGACCTCTCACAGTCGCCGTTTATTTCATCGCCCATTGTGTTCGGCCTCATGACTAAGCACATCCTTGTTCCGGAATACTGGCCGACGTTATCCGATGCGTCGAAAACATCAATTCTTCACCATGAACTGGCACATCTCCGGCAAAAAGATCATTGGATTGTAATCCCCCAGATCCTGGCGTTCATCCTGAACTTCTTCAATCCGCTGGTCTGGGTGCTTAACAAAACACTCAACCGGTATACGGAACTCACTTGCGACGAAAAAGCGTTATCCGATTCCCTGCTCAAACCGAAACATTACATGAGCAGTCTGGTGGAAGTGGCGGAAATGTCGACCTTCTCCCGGCTGCTGACCCCGGCACCGGCATTTTCCGAATCGTATCGCAACCTCCGGGCAAGGATCAACTATCAATTCGAAAGGAGCGACGGCATGATATCGCGCATTACTTCCAGGCATATACTGATACTGGTATTCATGGGTTTGTTCATCATTCCGCTGTCCTGCGATGTGATATCAAAGAACAAGCAGCCCACACCGGCATCCACGGAATCACAGGCCACACCAGAGAGTTCCATGGGATTATCCGGGCCCAAGATGGTTCCGTACGATAAACCTCCCCAGCTTATTGGTGGCATCCGGTCGTTACAGGAAGCCATTCAGTATCCTGAGGTTGCAAAACAGGCCGGAGTCGAGGGAACTGTGATTGTCCGGACATTCATCGATAAGACCGGGACAGTGGGAGAGATTAAGGTGATCAAAGGAGTGCCGAAAACAGGATTGAACGATGCTGCAGTGGAAGCAGTCCGGCAAACTAGGTGGACGCCGGCTACGCAAAATGGTACGCCGGTGGGAATATGGTATTCGATCCCGATTGCTTTCAGACTTGATTCCTCTCCGGGAGCCTCGGACAACAGCCAGGCACCACAGACACCACCGTTACCCGACGATGAAGGAGCCCAGAAACCTGTTCCCTTTGACCAACCACCTGAACTCATCGGCGGATTTGCCTCAGTGCGTGAGCATTTGAATTATCCGGAATCTGCCAAAGAACAAGGAATCCAGGGAACGGTTATCCTGCAGATTTATATTACGAAACAGGGGAAAGTCACCCGGGCAAAAATCACCCGGGGCGCGACTGACGCTCTGAATGAAGCGGCCATACAAGCCCTGATGAAGACAGAATGGAAGCCCGCAATACTGTATGGAGATCCCGTGGATGTCTGGTACTCGGTCCCGATTGTCTTCCGGCTGCAGAATGACCAGAAATAGCCAATCAATACCCCGGTGTGGAAGCGGTGTAACGAACTAATTGAACACATGCAAAGCAAGACGGAAGACCGGTCGGGGTGTGGCACTCAATCCCGATCGTCTTTCAAATACCATAAAATTCTTATCTCTTTAACTCGGGAAATTACTCGAATGTGAGGCTTTCAATAAATGAAAGGAGTAACATCATGATTACCTGTAAAAAACCTGAAGTCTCACTCAAGGCAAAATATGCAAAGATTATCCGGCTTTCTCTGATCATTTCACTCCTGCTGCTCACCACAGTTCTGATGGCTGTGCCCCGCATGAAGCAAAAGAAAACCAAGGTTGAACAACCCAACGTCCAGATAGAGAATGTGGAAATCCCGGAAACCCAGCAGTATGAAAAACCCCCGGCGCCTTCCAGACCAACCGTGCCGGTGGCATCTGAGAACGAAGATATCGCTGACGATGTTACCATCGATGAAACCACCTTCCAGGAATTCGAGGCGGCGGAAGCGCCCCCACCTGCACCGGAAGAAGGCCCGTCAATGAAATTCGTTGCATACGATGAGCGCCCGGAGCTAATCGGTGGTATGCAGGCATTGAAACGGTTAATTGAATACCCGGAAATAGCAAGAGAAGCCGGGGTGGATGGTACCGTGACCGTAAAAGCCTTCATTAATAAACATGGTGATGTCGAAGACGTCGTAATCATTAAAGGTTTACCCAAAACTGGTCTGAACGAGGCTGCCATTGAAGCTGTACTGCAAAGCAAGTGGAAACCGGCGAAACAGAGGGATCGCGCGGTTGGTGTCTGGTATGCTTTCCCCATCAGATTCTCGTTGAAAACGAATTAATGACCTGAAGCATTGTGTTCTCGTTAACCCGAAAAGCCTGAGAAATTAGTACATATACAACCCCTTCCGGGAGTGAATTCAGGAAATTTCATGCACTCTATCAATCGTGTCATCATACTTTCAGTATTTATTATAATCGGTCTGTTTCCGTTGCTCCTTGCAGCTCAGGAAGCGCCGACTGAACTGGACAGTATCCGTCAATCTATTTCAGATGGCGATTACGAATCGGCTATCACAAGGTTAACGGAGAGAGTTGCTGCCGAATCAACCGATGCGGAGGCATACTATCTACTGGGCAGTGTCTACCAATATCTGTTCCAGTATTCCGGAGCGCTCCCGTATCTCCGGAAATCTGTAAGTCTGCTGCCTGAGAACTCGCGCTTTCGCTTCGCTCTGGGCAAGTGCTATTATCAACTGGACAGATATTCGCAGGCACGGCGGCAGTTCGAACATCTCGTGGCGGCAGATTCCTCACACCTTGCAGGCGGCATCTATCTGGGAAAAATTTATTTAAAACAGGGAAAATATCCGGAAGCTAATCGCATTCACCGGAGACTGGTGAAGAAAGATCCCCACAACAGCTATTATCATAAGCAACTGGGAATCAGCGCTTTGCAGCAGGATAGTTTACGGCAGTCTTCCATTCACCTGCACAGAGCCCTGAAATATAATCCCCGGGATCCGGATCTGATTTACCATATCTGCAAAATTAATGTGCGGGCCGGCCATCCACTTGCTGCAGCCAACCTGCTGCAGAATGCTATCAAAGATCATCCGGAAAATCTCAAACTGCTGCAGCTCTATGCAAGAGTACTCTATGAGACACAGCAATATGAAAGTGCGATTGAGCCTTTTGTTAAACTCATCGCAATGGGTGATTCGTCCTGGATTATGTACCAGCATCTGGGATTCTGTTACTATTATGCAGACAATCTAATGCGGGCAAGAGATGCCTTCAAGCAGTCATTCCAAAAGGATAACACTCGCGGTCTTACTTCCTTCTTCTGGGGGCTCACCGAGAAGGAGCTCGGGAATCCGGATAAAGCCCTCCAGCTGTTCGAAATCACCAGCGCCCTTGCCTATCCGGGCTATTTGCCGGATTTGTATATTCAGCTGGCACAGTCATATAAAGGGCAAAAACGCTATTCAGAAGCCATTCAGTCGTATAAAAAATCCATGGAATTTGCTCCCAACAAGCGGGATATTCTCTTCCATCTGGCCGCACTCTACGATGAGTATTATGACGATCCCGAGCCACCGCTTCAGTACTACCGGAAGTTTTTAGATCAGACTGAAGCGACCAAAAAAGAGTATATTGATTATGCAGAACAGCGGATCTCGAAACTCAGAGAGGAAATACATTTTCGCCAATAACAATCTGTAACTTTGTGAATTTGATTTGACGAAGATGTGACGCAGCTAACAAAGCACCATCCGTTCGCAGATAACTTCAGACCATTTATTCCTGACACGAATTATTTATTTCTCCGCAATTTGCAGCACAGCCGCCCCCCGGATTTCACTTTGCTTCATAAGATTCAGCACTTCATTGGCTTTCTCCAGCGAATAGATCTCCACATTTGTCCGAATCGGTATTTTCGCTGCCAGTTCCAGCAGTTCCCTGCCGTCCCGTCTGGTACTGTTGGCTACGCTGCGGAGGGTACGTTCCCCGTAAATCAGCTGGTAGGGCATCTGGGGAATATCGCTCATATGGATGCCGGCACACACCTGGGTTCCTCCCTTGCGCAAGACCTTCAGCCCGTCGATGACCGTATTCCCGGCGGGTGTGAAATTCAGAATAGCATCCATTTTCTCACCGGGATCATCCTGTAAACCGCCGGTCCAGACTGCTCCCAGATCTTCGGCGTGGCG
>DATFLS010000725.1:0-3706 GCA_035267465.1 bacterium | reverse complement strand
TTCTGAATTGAATACCAGTGGCAAACGGGATGAGCAGTCACGGATACGTTTTTCGCCGATTTTCTGGAACGGAGATTATCAGTGGTTACTATTCATTCCATCCTTAGTAAATATTCATCTTGCACTTTCTTGCAATATTTTCTAAAATTAATATTATAAATAGACTGTGTTCTATCATTTTCATTCATCCACGATTTATGCTGTTGGAGACCATCCAGCATTACTTTAGGTACAATTACGGGAGCTAAGCTGCATCTGCATTTGTGCTTCCACAGGATCAAATGTCGGAGGTTAAAGTATGTGCCCGAAACCCACCTATCAGGAATTGCTGGATCGTATTGATGCATTAGAAAAACTACAGATTCAGCGCAAATCAATGGAAGAGAAATTGCGAACCAGTGAATCACGATTGCACGCAGTCATCGAGAGCCTCCCCTTCGATTTTTTCATGATTAGTCCGGAGGGTCGGTACGTGATGGTGAATTCGGTAAGCAGAGAACACTGGGGAGACCTGGTTGGGAAGCGGCCGGAAGAAGTCGCTCCCGATAAGCAGACCCGAAAACTGTGGCTGCAAAATAATAAGAGAGCGTTGTCAGGAGACACAGTGAGAGGGGAGGTTGAACTCAGTCCCAGAGGCGAACCGGGATATTATTATAATATCCTGTCTCCCATTTATAGCGAGAACGAAATCCTGGGGATTGTGGGTGTGAATATTGATATCACCGATTGGACAAAACAGGAGGAAGCCGTCCGTAAAAGTGAACACCGATACCGGGCGTTGGTCGAGGATATGCCGGCGTTCATATGCCGGTTCCTCCCGGAAGGGACCCTGACTTTCGTGAATACTTATTATTGCAACTACTTTCAAATGGACCGGGAAGAGTTGATTGGAAAGAACTTCTTTCAGTTCATTCCAAAGAATTATCGGGAATGGGTGCGGGAGCAATTTTTATCACTGACCCAGGGTTCTCCGACCATCACTTATCAGCATCAGGTCTATGATAATGAAGGGAACGTTGTCTGGCAGGAATGGACAGACCGGGCGCTTTTCGATGAGGAAGGGAATGTGACTGAGTATCAATCTATCGGGCGGGATATTACCGAACAGAGACGGGCGGAAGAAGCGTTAAGTGAAAGTGCGGCCCGATTACGACGGGCACAGCAGATGGCCATGGTCGGGGATTGGGAACTGAACGTAATCTCCGGGGATATCACCTTGTCAGATGAGTTGTGTCAGATACTGGGGATTGAGCCTGCTGAAGAAACGTCGATAGACGAGTTCTTGCAAATCGTCCACCCCGATGACCGGCAGCAGGTTCGTGACGCTGTAAACATGGCGCATAGTGAAGGGAAGTCCGCTGATGTCGAAATTCGACTGGTTCGATCGGGCGACGAGGAGCGGGTGCTCCGGTTACAATTCGGAGCAGCATTTTCATCAGAAAAACAGCCTCAGCGTATAATAGGAGTGGCTCAGGATATAACCGAACGCAAAAAGCTGGAAGAACAATTTTACCAGGCACAAAAGATGGAAGCCATCGGCACACTGGCCGGTGGTATCGCTCATGATTTCAACAATTTACTAATGGGAATCCTCGGCAGTGCTTCCCTGATGCAGATGGAATTAGATGCGGACCATCCGCGCTATGAGCGATTGCAGAAGATCGAAGAGCTTGTTCGGCGTGGCGCTTCGTTAACAAATCAGCTGCTGGGCTTTGCCCAGCGAGGAAAATATGAGGCGAAGCCGACGAATCTGAATACCCTGGTGAGAGAATGTTGTGAGATGTTCGGACGTACCAGAAAAGAAATTACTATCCGGACATCGTTGCAGTCAGAGGTTTGGCCTGTAGAGGCCGATCACAGTCAGATTGAACAGATGCTGCTGAATTTATACGTCAATGCCTGGCAGGCGATGCCCGAAGGGGGAGCACTCACCGTCGAAACCAAAAACGTCACCCTTGAGGGGGAATTCGTTCGGACTTTTGAAGCGAACCCCGGCCGGTATGTGATGATCTCAGTAACAGATACCGGGGTCGGAATGGACAGAGAAATTCAGGAAAAGATTTTTGATCCCTTTTTCACTACCAAAGAGGTGGGAAAGGGCACGGGCCTGGGACTTTCTTCGGTCTATGGTATTATAGAAAATCATAACGGATTTATTGACGTTTTAACTAAGAAAGGAGAGGGTTCCACCTTTCGGATTTATTTGCCGGCAGTGGACCAGCCCGTCCGGATGCAGGAACGACAGACTGTGCAGGATGAAATCCCCGAACAAGCATTGCATGGTGATGAAAGGATTCTGGTAGTCGATGATGAGCCGATGATTACGACAATCGCCCGGGAGATGCTTGAAGAGAAAGGCTACCATCTAGGGGTGGCAAACAGTGGCCAGGAAGCCCTCACCATGTTGTCAGGAACACCAGAAGAACCGGCATTCCATCCGGATTTGATTGTCCTGGACCTGATCATGCCAGAGGCAGACGGAGGCGAAATCATTCATCGTATTCAGGAGATGTGCCCACAGGTAAAAGTGCTGCTTTCGAGTGGTTATAGTATGGACAGCCAGGCAATTGAACTGTTGGCCCGTGGTTGCGATGGTTTTATCCAGAAACCGTTCGATGCGAAAGAACTCTTGTACAAAGTGAGAACCATCCTCGACAAGAAGTAGCGATATGGGTCGATCTGTTCTGCTGATGTTTAGCGTGTTGCAACCCACTCCATTGCTCTAAAATACCGTTATCATCAGAGAGAGGGTATAGGTTCGGTTCACCTGCTGCATCCGCGGCATTCCAACCGTAATCGCTGAATTTATTTGGTGCTGGTGAGCAGCTCCAGTATGATCCCCAACCTGTCAGTTGTATCAATTTATGCATAACTCCCGCCGGTGGAATCACCTTACTGGTTGATTCTGGTACCGTAATTTTTCAGTTAAGAAATATTCTGCTCCATTCTCTCAACGCTGAATGCAGGATGATGAACACCTTCACCGTGTTTTTCAAGGAATTCCTGCCAGGTATTAGGCTTCCCCACGGGCTCGAATAATTCGAACGTGATATTCTCCAGTCGGAAAATTGCCAGTTTCGCCCTGGCTGTGGCTTTGCCTTCATATTGCGTGTGGGCTTTCTCGAAGGTATCGGTGATTGTCGCCTCCGGCAAGAATGTCGGCGTAGTTTTTCGTTGTTCATTCCACATCGTTGCCAACAATACCCACCTGAGTTCTGACGTGATTACCAGAATTTTAAGGTGTCCGGGTATACGCGAGCTGAAGGAAAATGACAAGGCCGGCCGCAGAAATCAGGAGACCGCCGAACAGGCGATATTTCTTCTTAGTAGCTCATTGAGTCGGTACATTCGGGTGCAAGATATTTACTATCGCTGACTGTATTGTAATAAATCCTGAACAGTGACGAACTGAAAACCCTGCGACAGGAGTCCCTCAATGATGGGTTCCAGTGCATCTCTGGTAGATTGCAGGCCGTACATGGGATGCAGGAGGATAATAGATCCGGGCTGCGTGTGCCGCAAAACATGGGAGACAATGTTTTCGGAATTCCTGTTGATTTCGGGATAGGATTCCGGCTCCACATTCCAGGTGATGGTGATCCGGTTGGTCCGCCAGAGGTAGAATGGCAGAGCGAGCAGTTTTTTACAGTATGGCGGTCGAAAATAAATGGGATCGGTGTAACCGGCCTGTCTGATCAGCGAGTCG
>DATFLS010000724.1:0-8118 GCA_035267465.1 bacterium | reverse complement strand
GGGGAGTATGATGTTCACGGGTATCTGTTTGATGCCTATGTGAAAGGGAAGCAGGGGGGCACCGGTCAGTCCTTCCGATGGAGCCATCTGCGCGATCGAGCATTCTCCCGTCCCATCATCCTGGCCGGGGGATTGAATGCGCAGAATATCCACGAGGCGATCGGGACGGTGACGCCGGATGCCGTTGACGTGAGCAGCGGGGTGGAGGATCATCCGGGAGTGAAGAATCACGAAAAGATGAAGGAGTTTTTCGAGGCGGTGAAAAATACGGAGTCCACACAATCGACTATCTTTGGAATTCGCAGTACTCAAAAGCCGGGGATATATCGGGCGCCTGATGTCCGCGGACACTATGGACAGTTTGGTGGCAAGTTTGTCCCTGAAACCCTTATTCCGGCGCTGGAAGAACTGGAGTCGGTTTACACTGAACTCAAAGATGATCCTGAGTTTCTTGAAGAACTGGATGGTTTGAATACAAATTACAGCGGCCGGCCCTCACCATTGACATATGCGCCCAATATCAGCGAACAGCTCGATATGCACCTCTATCTGAAACGGGAGGATTTGAACCACACCGGCGCACATAAAATAAACAACACTCTTGGACAGATCCTCCTGGCCCGGAAGATGGGGAAGAGCAGAATTATTGCCGAAACCGGTGCCGGACAACACGGGGTGGCCACGGCAACGGTGGCGGCGAAATTTGGTATGGAGTGTGTCGTCTACATGGGAGAAGAGGATATTCGTCGCCAGCGGCTGAACGTGTTTCGCATGGAACTGCTGGGTGCTGAAGTCCGGCCGGTCGGCTCGGGGAGTAAAACCCTGAAGGACGCCACCAACGAAGCCATCCGGGATTGGGTCAGTAATGTGGAGCGTACCCATTATATCATCGGGTCGGTGGTGGGGCCGCACCCCTATCCGATGATGGTGCGGGATTTTCAGTGCATTATCGGCAAAGAGACCAGACAGCAGTTCCGGGAACTCACCGGCACATTACCAGATGCCCTCGTGGCATGCGTGGGCGGGGGCAGTAATGCCATCGGGATGTTTCACCCCTTTCTGGACACCGATGTGGCGATGTATGGGGTTGAGGCGTCCGGGCACGGCGTGGATACAGAGAAGCACGCCGCCACGTTAGCCCGAGGATCTCTGGGAATTTTTCACGGCGCGGCCTCCATTTTATTGCACGATGATTACGGCCAGGTGCAGCTGCCCCATTCCATCAGTGCCGGACTGGACTATCCGGGGGTTGGCCCCGAGCATAGCTACTTGCAATCCATTAAGCGGGTTCAATATCTGCATGTCACCGATGATCAGGCGGTGGCTGCCTTCCAGTGGCTGAGCAGAAAAGAGGGCATTATCCCGGCGCTGGAATCGGCCCATGCGCTCGCGGCGTTCCAGCAGCAACTGATTGAGCTTCCCCGGGGAGCGCAGGTGATCCTGTGTTTGTCCGGCCGCGGCGATAAAGATGTGGAAACTGTTGCAGAATATCTGGGGAGAACACTGGAATGAGACCGATAACAGCACTTTTTCGCAGACCGGGAAAAAAATTCGTCCCGTTTCTCACGGCAGGATATCCGACACTCGACAGTACCGTCGAATTGGTTCTCGCCGCCGAGCAAGCCGGTGTGCATATGGTGGAACTCGGGATGCCGTTCTCTGATCCGCTGGCTGACGGACCGGTCATACAGCAGTCCAGCCAGATTGCCATCAGGAACGGTGTCAACCTGGAGATTATCCTGCGCATGGTGCGGGATGTCCGGGAAACTTCAGAGATCCCGATTGTCCTGATGGGATATCTGAATCCCATTCACCGGTTTGGTCTGGAATCGTTTCTTAGCGATGCGCACGACGCCGGAGTGAACGGACTCATACTGCCCGATTTACCCCCCGAAGAAGGCACAGAAATCTTTGACATGATCAAATCCCAGGGGATGAGTCCCATACTGCTGGTCGCCCCCAACACAAAACCGGAACGGATCACCCGTGTAGGCGCCCTGGCCGGAGATCTGCTGTATGCAGTTTCCATTCTGGGTGTGACCGGCTCGGCACTTAACACAGATAACGGTTTGTCGCAATATCTGGGAAACTTGCGAAAGTATACGGGCACACCGTTCGTGGTGGGCTTCGGCATCTCCACCCCTCAGGATGTTCGGCGGATGGCCGCTCTTGCGGATGGTGTGGTGGTGGGCTCCGCATTGATCAAACGGATTGAATCCAGCGCCAACCCCGTGCAGGCGGCACAGGAGTATCTCTCCGAACTGGTGGCTGCCCTGCCGCAGGAGAGCCATTCCCCTCACAAAGAATAAAGTTCTTCCAATCGATCGCTCTGTGTATCTCTCCGACCTTCTCACTTCCCAGGGAGCGAACAACCATTTCGCCTTTCCTGCGCATACCCCAATGTCACAGAAAACTCGACTTCCGGAACGCAATCCATCATTGGAATCACTGGGAAAATTATTGTATCTTTTTTCTTCCCAGGGAGAGCAACCGATCAAGGCAACAGAACCGGTAGAGAAGAATGATCGAGATCAGACCTGCTCAACAAGCGCTGGATATCAGAGTATCAGTTCCCGGTGATAAGTCCATCTCGCATCGCGCATTGATTTTTGCTGCACTGGCCGACGGCGACAGTACGCTATCACACCTGGGAACCGGAGCCGATGTCAGATCCACCGCGCGGGTGCTTCAGCAGATGGGCGTTCGCATCGAACTGGGTGATCCGGCCAGGGTGACCTCGGCGGGACTCGACGCATTGATAGCATCCGAGGATCCGCTGGACGTGGGGAACTCGGGAACTACCATTCGGTTGATGTCTGGGCTCCTGAGCGGGCGGCCATTCCGCAGTGTCTTAACCGGAGACGAGTCAATCCGGCAGCGACCCATGGGGCGAATTATCCGGCCGCTCTCCCAGATGGGGGCCCGGATAGTATCTGAGACAAACGAAACCGCGCCGCTGACCATCCAGCCTGCTTCCTTGCATGGCATCGAATATCACATGCCGGTCGCCAGCGCACAGGTGAAATCTGCTATTATCCTGGCGGGACTGCAGGTGACCATGGGGGAGACCGTCATTCATGAAAAGTCCCTCTCACGACGGCACACGGAAATGATGCTCAGCAAATTCGGTGCACCGGTCCTGGTTGCGGGGAAAAAAATAACCGTCGGAAAGCTAGAACAACCGCTGGCGCCCTTTAATCTGAAAGTCCCTGGTGACCCCTCGTCGGGCGCGTATTGGGCCGCCGCAGCCGCCATTATACCGGGCTCACGATGCCGGATTGATGACGTAAACCTCAGTCCCGAGCGCATTGCGTTTTACCAGGTGCTGAAGGAAATGGGAACGGAGGTTGCCATTCAGGTGCGGGATTCCACGATTGAACCACGTGGGGATATTACAGTGAAGCATCAACCGCTGCATGGTGTTCGGTTGAAGAAGGATGCGATCCCCTCGCTGATTGATGAGTTGCCGCTTATTGCGGTTGTTGGTGCTTTTGGAGAGGGGAGTACGGTGATCCGGGAAGCCAGGGAATTACGGGTGAAAGAAACCGATCGCATCAATGCCACGGTTACCAACTTGCGTGCAATGGGCGCAGAAGTTGAGGAATATCCGGACGGGCTTACCGTCTCAAGCGGCAGTACTGTCGAGGGCGCAACTCTCGATTCGTTCGGCGATCACCGGATTGCGATGGCCTTCGGCGTCGCCGCCCTCGGCGCGGAATCAACGAGTTCAATCGAAGATCATGAAGTGGCCTCAGTCTCCTACCCGGAATTCTGGGATCTACTCCAAAACAGAGTGGAGGTGTAAACGCTATGCTCCGACTTGCTGTTATCGGTGATCCGATTGCCCACTCACTGTCTCCGGCGCTCCATCAACACTTTATGGAAACGTTGGGAGTTCCCGGTGAGTATGAGCGTATCCTGGTTCGTAATGAAGTAACACTTGAACAAGTGGTGGAGCGGCTCCGGTCCGACCAGCTGAACGGGTTGAACATTACGGCTCCCTGGAAGACGACCATCAAAGAGTATACCGATGAATTGACAGCTGTTGCCGAACGAATCGGGGCGGTGAATACCGTGAAAGTGGTGGATGGCGCTCTCATCGGCCATAATACCGATAAAGACGGGTTCTATCGCTCACTTCAAGAATTACTTCAAAGGAACACTGTCAGCCATGTCGGGATTGCCGGTGCAGGGGGCGCCGCCCGGGCGGTGTTGCTGGGTGTGCTGCAGATGGCCCCGGATGAGATCGCGCTCCTGAACAGAACCGTCAGGAACGCTGAGGATCTGGTGGAGTCGGTGGCAAATGGCCACCCTGTTGACATTCAGCAGCTTACACCGACCACTTTAACCGATACTTTAGACAGGGTCGAGCTATTTATCAGCACGCTTCCACCGCAAGCGCATGCGATATTCGATGAAGCGACACTTCCGGGTGTGTCCTCACCGTACAGGTATTATTATGATCTGGTGTATTCGGCAGCCTGTCAACAGGTAGTCAATCAATTTGCTGCTGCCGGTTGGCAGAGTACGGACGGTCTGGATATGCTTATTTACCAGGGCATCTCCTCCATGGAATTCTGGCTGGATGAACCAATTGAAGAAAAACTTGAACTCCCGGAGATTCGTCAACTGCTCCGGGAAGAGGAAGCAAAATACCAGGAGTAGGCCATTCCATGACACTGCCCGCAAACAAGACTAAAATCTACCTGGCCGGCATTATGGGATCCGGGAAATCCTCGGCGGGAAAAATCCTGGCGGCTCGCCTCGGCTGGACATTCCTCGATGCTGATTTAATAATCGAGAATCATGCAGGGAAATCTATCCCGGCGATCTTTGCATCAGAGGGTGAAGAGCAATTCCGTGAATTGGAGAGCCGGGTGGTTCGACGCCTGGCATCTGCTCAACGGGCTGTGATAGCGTTGGGCGGTGGGGCACTGGAACGGGAAGATAACCGGGAAGCCATCCTGCAAAACGGTCTCCTGGTGTGGCTGAATGTCTCACCGGAGGTGGCAGCGAAAAGACTGATTCACTCCGAAAATCGTCCCCTGCTGAGCGAGGTGGACTCCGAACAGGAAATTCATGAGAAATTGAACAGCATATTTCAGGACCGGGAAGACAATTATCGCACGGCGCATCTGACGCTCGACCTCACCGGGGAATCTCCGGCATCCATAGCCCAATCGATCATCGACCGGGCAGAAATTGACCGGGGACCACGGGATCTCTGGGAAGTAAACACATGTGCCATGGAAGGTGTTGCGCCGTATCCCGTCTATATTGATGAGGGGGTATTAGCCTCCGTTCCGGAGCTCTTCCCGAAGGAGCAGCTCTCGAAACATGCCGTGATTATCACAGACCGGAACGTGGACGCGCTCTACAAAGATCAGATAGTAAGAGGTTTAACTGAGAAAGGATTCATGCCGCATGTACGGATTATCCGGTCCGGGGAAGCTTCCAAATCCATGCGGGTGTTGGGTGAACTCTATAATGAATTTTCGGAAGCGGGATTAGACCGGAAGTCGCCGGTGTTTGCCCTGGGCGGCGGCGTGGTCGGTGATCTCGCCGGGTTCTTTGCCGCCAGTTATCTGCGTGGTATTCCATTAGTCCACATTCCCACAACGTTGTTAGCGCAGGTGGATAGCAGTATCGGGGGCAAAGTAGGTGTAAATCTCGAAGCGGGAAAAAACCTGGTGGGAGCCTTCTACAATCCCATACTCATTTGCATGGATATCAACACCCTGTCCTCGCTGCCGGATCGCGAGTGGAATACCGGAATGGGGGAAGTCATTAAATACGGATTTATCGGGAACGGCGAGATCCTGGACATTCTTCATGGCGGGTTTGACGCCGTATCCGAGAACCTGCACCGGGTGGTGCGGTTGAGCGTGGAAGAAAAACTCCGGATTGTCAATGAAGACTTTAAAGAGGGCGGCATCCGGCGGTTTCTGAATTTCGGTCATACCCTGGGACATGCCCTGGAAAAAATCACGGAATACCGTGTGCTGAATCACGGCGAAGCCGTCTATTACGGTATGCTCGCTGCCCTCTTTATTTCCGCCGAGCAGGGACTGTTGTCTCGCTCGAAATTTGAATCTGCATTGAAACTCATGGACACGCTGCAATTTGACCTCCCGCTGGTGGAGGGCAATGCGGAAGATCTGTATTCCGCGATCTTCTATGATAAGAAAAAGATTCGGGACACTGTGCACTGGGTATTACTGAAGGATTTCGGTCACCCGGTTATTTCGTCCGAGGTCCGGAAAGAGGTGGTGATGGAGGCTATCCAATTTGCCTGGGATTTTATCTATGAGATCAATATAGAAACCACGAATGAACACGAATGAACACGAATTATACAAAAAAATAAATAATACACATGATATTATGTAAAAAAATAACAATAGCTATTATATTTCTAATATGTTAAATACAAAATATTTCCGCTACACTTTTTAGACCAGACTCATCTATGAACAATCGGAATCAGGAGAACACACAGGATGAACATCGCCGTGGTCCACGGACCCAATTTGAATCTTCTGGGAGAACGGAACCCCGAACAATACGGAACCCAGACTTTGCATACCCTGAATGATCGGATCAGAGAGTATGCCGGACAGAATCATTTTATTAAAACCTTGCAGTCCAACCACGAGGGCGCACTGATCGATTTTTTGCATGACCACCGGGAGTGGGCTGACGGCGTGGTCATTAATCCCGGGGCGCTGACCCATTACAGCTATGCGCTGCGGGATGCCATCGAAGCCATTGAAATCCCCTGCGTGGAGGTGCATCTCTCTGATATCGCAACCCGGGAAGAGTTCCGAAAAATCTCCGTCACCAGAGATGTCTGCATCGCCCAGATCAAAGGGAAAGGGGTTCAATCCTATCTGGAAGGGATCGATATTTTGACGAATCAGAAGAGTGAGTGATAAACCGGTGACGTTTTCTAAATATTCTCATAGTTAGAAATACAATCATGTGAGGGGCTTATCGTGATCCATCTCATTATTTTCATAGTGAAAATTATCATTGCCGCAGTCCTGGGTGGAATCCTGGGCTACGGAGTTCGGGAGACAGATTCTGACCGAGTCCTGCAGGCCGTCATGCTTGTCCTGGTGGGAGCCGCTGTGTTCAGCGGATTGTATCCACGGACGGGGGAGACGACTGAGACCGTTTTATTCGGGGTGCTGCTGGCGGGAATCATTATCGGTGTCAGTATACTGGCTGTGAGCGCATTACTGCAGAACACAGCGGGGGACAAGGGATTTTTAGTTGCCGGGACACTCTGGGCTGCGGCTGCAGTGGGCGTGCTGGTGGGAACCGGCCAGATTCTGAAAGCCCTTTTACTCTCCGGACTTCTGTACTATATTTTACACTATATCCCAGGTGTCCTCCGCTCGAGTGAAGAGTCGGACACCAATCACTCTGACGAATCGTAAGTCACACTCAAATAGAAGGACCAGGGCAATGCAATCGTTTCTGACCAAGTGGTTTGTTACGTTTTGTGCAGTACTGGTGACAGAGCGGATCCTGCCGGGAATTTACGCCGACAGTATCGGAACACTTCTTATCACTGCTTTGATTCTGGGGATATTGAACGCTATTCTGCGTCCGGTATTGCTCATCATTACACTGCCGCTGACCATCGTCACTTTCGGTCTGTTTGCACTGATAATCAACGGGATTGTCCTGGCGCTCACCTCGGTGCTTATTCCAGGGTTCATTGTCGCCGGCTTCTGGTCGGCAGTGCTGGGTGCGATCATTATATCTCTGGTGAGCGCTGTACTGAACTCCATGATTGGGAAAAAATAATTTTTTTTCATTTCCTGAAAAGGGGAATGAAGGAATTGGGGACACGCCATGGTCTTGATAATCAAAACGGGTATCCCCGGTGCCGTCTCCGGGAAATGCTTGTATTGAACTGAGAGTACACATGGTGTAAAACGACGTGAAAGGGGGCGATTGTATGTCCATTTCTCGCCGAGATTTTCTAAAACAGAGTGTGTATTCGGGAGTTGCGCTGTCGGCACCCCTGGTGCTGGGCGCGCAGAAGCAAACCACTTATCGGACCGCACTCATCGGGTCCGGCTGGTGGGGGATGAATATCGCCCGGGT
>DATFLS010000723.1:0-5325 GCA_035267465.1 bacterium | reverse complement strand
GCCGTCAGCGAATCGAAAGATGCAGTTTTTATCCAGGGATTGTGGAAATTCGAGAATGCCCACCACTTTGCGGAAGATTTGCTTCGGAATCAAAACGGGAACGTCCGGTTCCAGGTAAAGAACGACGAGGGCAAGGGGGTGATACGCCTTACGGCGCCCGGGTATGCAGGTGACAGGCCCAAGTACTGGCTTCATGGGCTTCTGTTCCTGTTGACCGTATTCACCACTCTGTTCGCGGGTGCCCTCATGGAAGGGGTGGTCCCCTGGCCGAACCTTGCCGACCTCCGGTATGGACTTCCCTTCTCGCTTACACTGCTATTGATTCTCGGCACACATGAAACCGGACATTATCTGGCAGCAAAATATCACGCTGTCGAAGCCACCTTACCGTATTTTATCCCTGCACCGACATTCATCGGTACCTTTGGCGCCTTCATTAAAATGAAGTCTCCCATCGTCAATAAACGGGCGCTCCTGGAAATCGGCGCAGCGGGTCCGATTGCCGGGTTCATTGTGACTATCCCCGCCCTGTTTCTGGGATTGGAGATGTCCACTGTGGTGGATACGTCCTCGTTTGAAGCCGGATTACAGCTCGGAGATTCGCTGTTCATGTGGCTGGCCACGCATGCGATGTATCCCGATCTGGGGCCAAGCCAGGATATTATGCTCAGTCCGGTGGGATTTGCCGCATGGATAGGATTACTGGTTACTGCGTTGAACTTATTGCCCATCGGACAGCTAGACGGCGGGCATATCGCGTACGCGATGTTCGGGAAAAAGCACGCCTGGATCGCCCGGATTGCGTTCGTGGCCTTGATACCGCTGAGTTTCCTCTCACTCAACTGGCTCATCTGGGCCGCACTGATATTTTTTCTCATCCGAATTCAGCATCCGCCAATCATGGAAACAAACGAGCCGCTGGCTCCGCATCAAAAAGTCATCGGGTGGATTGCGCTGGCCATCTTCCTGGGATCGTTCATTCCGGAACCTTTCATATTTTAGCGCGCATTTCTCCTTGCGTCTCACGACAGTAAAAAGTAAATTCGAACAAGTCTTCGGGGCATGGTGACTCCGGCATATAGTCGGAGAATTCCAGACCGGCGGTGATGTTCCCGGGATACATCGGGAAATAAGCCCGCGAGTCTTTCCGAAAAAGGGAAAGACAGAACTGGTGAAAGTCCGGTGCCGACGGTAGAGTCCGGAAGGGAGAAGACGACATTGTGATCCAGCTGATCACCGGGGTGGGTGATCGGCATCTCCCAACGCCCTGAATTATGAAGAGGGCGTTTTTTTATGGAGAAAGACAGGCACTTCATGCAACGGACCCTGGAACTCGCACGACGGGGCCAGGGGCGTGTCCATCCGAATCCGCTCGTCGGGGCCGTTCTGGTTAAAGAAGATCGTATCGTTGGGGAGGGATTTCACGAGAAATACGGTGAAGCACATGCTGAAGTGAATGCATTGCGGAACGCTGCGGATTCTCCCGACGGAGCAACCCTTTATGTCAATCTTGAACCATGTACCTACAAAGGCAATACACCGCCCTGTGTTCCACAGATTCTGGACGCAGGGATAAAGCGGGTTGTAATCGGCCTCCAGGATCCGAACCCCAAAGTGAACGGTCAGGGGATTCAACAGCTCGAAGCCGCAGGATTGGAAGTTGTCGTTGGGGTGCTGGAAGCGGAATGCTTTGAACTCAACCGGGGCTTTATACACCAGATGAATACCGGAATGCCCTGGGTGACACTTAAACTGGCCGTGACCATCGACGGGTTTATTGCAGACCACCAGCGGAAAAGCCAGTGGATCACCGGCCCGAAAAGCCGTGAACAGGTGCATCAGTGGCGGGCCGAACATAATGCGATTCTGGTGGGAGGAGGCACCATTAAGGCTGATAACCCGTCGCTGACCGTTCGGACGACTTCCGGGGTAAATCCGACGCGGGTCATCATTGATCCGGAACAACTGGCCCCGCAGCAAGCCAAAGTATTTACCGATCGTCATGCCGAGACGATTGTGATTACCACCAACACTGCCGGCAATGGACGGTCGGGAAATTCCTTTGATTTCGAACAGCTGATCCTTCGGGAAGATGACGCCGATTTCATCGCCTGGGAGAACATCCTGACCACACTCTACCGGGAGAGGAACATCCTGTCGGTGTTTGTGGAAGGCGGGGCGGAGATTTCGTCTTCGCTCCTGCAGTCTGGCCTGGTGAATGAATTGATTATCATGACCGGCCCGAAAATTATTGGCCAGGGATTGTCGCCCTTTCATCAGGTGGAGCTGCCCCTGGAGCGGGCCATCCCCTGGAAGGTTTTCGATGTGATGCACTTTGGAGATGATGTGTGTATACGATATCGAAGCAATAAGTGAATAAAATGTTTACAGGTTTAATTGAAGAAATCGGGATTCTTGATGATTTGGTGAGACGGGGTGATCGCTACGATATCACAGTCCGGGCGTCGACTGTCACGGAGGACCTCGCCGTTGACGACAGTGTCAATATCAATGGTGTCTGTCTGACGGTGGTGGAGACGGGCCCGAACTACTTTCACGTGCAGGTCGTACCACAGACTGTGCGAAAGAGCACATTTTCCCGCTATCAACCGGGAGAGCAGTTGAACCTCGAGCGCGCACTGGCAGCCGGAGACCGCTTCGGGGGACACTTTGTACAAGGGCATGTCGATGGTACCGCTGCCTTGGTAAAATTTCACCGGCAGGACGATCATGCTGTCCTGGGGATTCGCCCGGGCAGGGATCTGCTCAGGTATTGCGTGAATCAGGGGAGCATTGCAGTGGATGGTATCAGTTTGACGATCGCATCACTGCAGGCTGATACTATAGAGATCGCGGCTATTCCGCATACCATGCGTCATACAAATTTACAGCATAAACAGGTTGGTGATGCGGTCAATATTGAGGTGGATATGCTCAGCAAATATGTCGAGCATCATCTGGAGCGACACTCCACCTCACGCATGACTTTTGATTGGTTAACAGAACAAGGATATTGAGGTTATGCAATTCAGCACTGTGCAACAAGCAATCGAGAGGTTTCGTCAGGGGAAGTTCATTATCGTAGTCGATGACGCAGATCGGGAGAATGAAGGTGATCTCATTATGGCGGCGGAAAAAGTGACCCCGGACGCGGTCAACTTCATGGCGAAACATGCCCGGGGATTGATCTGTGTGCCGTTAACAGCGGACCGGGCTGCCCGATATCATTTGGAGCCGATGGAACGGGAGAACACCGCTCTCCATAACACCTCGTTCACCGTCAGTGTGGATTATCGAATCGGCACCACAACCGGGATTTCCGCCCAGGATCGGGCGCTGACAATACAGGCCCTGGCTGACGATTCGGTGAGCCCCGGTGATTTTGCCCGTCCCGGTCACATTTTCCCGATTGTGGCAAAGGAAGGAGGAGTGTTGAAGCGGGCCGGACACACCGAAGCAGCGGTCGATCTGGCGACCCTCGCCGGTCTGACTCCCATGGGCGTGTTGTGTGAAATCATGTCCGAAGACGGCAGTATGGCAAAGATGCCCGAACTGAAGGTGATGGCGGAAAAGTACGATATTCCCATTATTCAGATCGCCGACTTGATCCGGTATCGCCGGCATAAAGAAAAGCTGGTGAAGCGGATTGAGACGGTGAATCTCCCGACTTCCACGACTGGTGAGTGGACACTCAATCTCTATCAGAATCTGTTGGACCATTCCAGTCATATTGCACTGGTCAAAGGGACAATCACGCCGGATGAACCGGTCCTGGTGAGAGTTCATTCCGAATGCCTCACCGGGGATGTCTTTGGCTCCCAGCGATGTGACTGTGGCGAGCAGCTGGAGTTTGCGATGCAGCGTATCCATGAAGCCGGGCAGGGGGTGGTGTTATATCTCAGGCAGGAAGGGCGAGGTATCGGGTTAAAGCATAAAATTCTTGCCTATAAGTTGCAGGAAGAAGGTTTCGATACCGTGGAAGCGAATGAAGAGCTGGGATTCGTGCCGGATATGCGGGAATATGGGATAGGAGCCCAAATCCTGACTGATTTGCAGGTGCGAAAAATGCGGCTGCTGACCAACAATCCTCAGAAGTTCATCGGGTTAACCGGACACGGTCTGGAAGTTACCGAACGCATTCCCATCGAAATGGAATCGAACGATAATAACCGGCATTATCTGCAAACCAAGCGGGATAAACTGGGCCATCTGTTACGGATGCTGGAGCCTGAGTGAGAATCAACACCAAAAGACAGGGAGCAAACATGGCACAGGTACACGAAGGACGGCTAACGGCGGAGGGCAAGCGGGTCGGTTTAGTCGCGGCGCGATTTAATGAAATGATATCGTCCAGATTAATTGCGGGTGCCGAAGATTGTTTTGTCAGACATGGTGGAAATAGTGACGATATCCACCTCTACTGGGTACCCGGAGCATTTGAGATTCCCTATATGGCAAAGAAGGCCGCCCAATCGGGACAGTATGATGCCATTCTGTGCCTGGGTGCAGTGATTCGTGGCGCCACGCCGCATTTCGATTATATTGCCAGCGAAGCGGCAAAAGGGGTCGCGCAAGTCGGCCTGGAATCGGAGATCCCGGTGATTTTTGGCATTTTAACCACCGATACCCTTGAACAGGCGCTGGAGCGGGCCGGGACAAAAGCCGGCAACAAGGGTTGGGATGCGGCACTGGCTGCCATTGAGATGATCAATCTCCAGGCGGACCATCTCGCCTGAATCCACTTGGAACCGGGTGGCACGCTCTCTCCCGACTTATCTATTTATTCCCAGAGATTGTTGGGAGCCGGTTCGGGAAATCGCCACTCCATGAATATCTCCGGAATACGGTTCTCTCAGAAGTTTTCTAATTCCGCAACGACCTCTTCTATCATTTGTCTGCGTTCCCGATAAGGAAGAAACGCGCTCTTAAACCCATTGATAATAATCTCCTTGAACTCTTTTAAAGTAAATTGGAAATAGTGATGGGCGATCTGAAATTCGCGGCTGAGCGTAGTATCGGAAATGAGCCGATTATCCGTATTCAGGGTAACCCGAACGCCATAATCGAAATAGAACCGGATGGGATGTTGCTCGAAGCCGGAGACGCTTCGGGTGTGCACATTACTCGACAGGCAGATCTCCAGTGGAATCCGATGATCGGTTACATAGTTCAGTAAATCCCCATCCTCTTTCAGCCGGGTGCCGTGACCGATGCGGTGCGCGTTACAGTAATGCAGTGCCTGGTGGATACTTTCCGGGCCAAACGCTTCCCCCGCGTGCAGAGTGGTGTTGATATTGTTATTCAGAATCAGATAAAACGCCTCCC
>DATFLS010000722.1:0-2813 GCA_035267465.1 bacterium | reverse complement strand
GTTGCGGCGAGGGATATACTTTCAACCTGGGAACATAGATTAATGCAAAGGAAGAATGAAGTATGAAGTGAGAAGGCAAAGGGCAAACGGCAGACGGCAAACGCATTTCGCCGAATCCTACTCCCCGTTATATAGGGACTGTTGATAATGGCTCCGTTTGGGCATCTCCCATTCTCATTTCAACTGGCGATTTGTTGATAGCGGTTTAATTGGGAATAAAGATACTTATGTCGTATCAGGACTACCGTGATATGATCGAAACCTGCGCCTGCGCGTACGTTTGCCATTTGCCGTCTGCCGTTTGCCTTTTCGATTATACGCAGAAGCGGGCATAAATCGACATATAAGTAACCAAACTAGAGAGATTAAACCATGCTCACCACAAGCGTCATCGGAAGTTATGCCTGGCCGTCCTGGTTTTTCACGGCAGTGGAGGCCATGAAGCGGGGCGAATACGGTCCGAAGGATATGGAAGAAACGCTCAACGATGCCGTCGATACAGCGATCCGGGATCAGGAAGATGCGGGCATCGATATTATCTCCGACGGCGAGATGCGTCGATTGGGATTCTTCACTGCCGACTTTTACGGCCGGCTTACCGGGCTCCGGCAGGTGGAACCGGAGCGCCGGCTGGGACCCGCCGGACATGATCAGCGGGAGAAGTATGAACCGGAGGAGCGGTTCGAAGCGCCAGACAGCCTGGGTCTGGTGGCCGAGTACGAGTATGTGCGATCCCGGACCTCGACACCGGTGAAAGTGCCATGTCCCGGTCCGTTTACCCTGGCCGGGCGCATTGTCACAGGCGGAGTGTACAAGGATCGCATGGAAGCTGCCGGTGATTTCGCAGAGATTATCAACGCGGAATTGCAGGCGCTGGTGGAGGCGGGCGCCGAATTCATCCAGCTGGACGAGCCCTCCTATGCGGTCCATCCCGATGCCCCTGCCGACTTTGTGAAACTGTTTAACCACACCGTGAAGGGCGTGGATGCCCGCATTGGACTGCACCTGTGCTTCGGCAATTTCGTGGGCCGGCCCGTGGCACACCGGACCTATGGCCCTGTGTTCCCGGAGATCCTGGACGCGAACGCCGATGAACTGGCCATGGAGTTCGCCAACCGGGAGCTGGCGGAACTGAATCTTATCAAAGAGGTGGCCGGTGCCGGAAAAACCGTGGCGGCCGGGTTGGTGGATGTGAAGAATTACTGCGTGGAGCCACCCGAACTGGTGGCGGAACGGGTGCGGAAGGCGCTGGAATATGTCTCGCCGGACCAGCTGGTGGTCACGCCGGACTGCGGGCTCAGCCAGACCGCCCGCTGGGCCGCCCGGGCGAAACTCCATTCTCTGGTGGAAGGTGTGAACATTGTACGAGGAGAAATTGCATGAGCGAACCGGCAAATGAGTTATCTTCATTGAATTATCAAGAATGATCACTGTATTGTCAGGTAACCGAATCAGGTTGCTGCAACGAAAAAGAGTTAACATATTGTTGTAGAGCCGTTTCATGAAGGGTGTGTGAGAATGCCGTGTCAATGATTTTTTTATATCTGTCCATGGATAAACCAATACAACATAATATATTCCATAAGTTATTGATAACATTGTATGTAGAGACGTTTTATGAAACGGCTCTACCCCGTATGAACCATGTTTAAAATCTCAAATTTTCTTCTGGATTTCCCGTTTTCATACAGCCTCCATGAAACGGCTCTACAACAACTCTGGAATTCTTAGAATATTACAGCAGGCACAACTCAATCTAAAAATAGGATTCATTGAGATTTTTTGCATTTGAAAAGCATTGATAAACGAATTTGTGAATTCCACAGGGTATTATGATTCTGGTCATCGGCACCACCACCCTGGATTTATACGTGTCCGGCATTGAGCAGATGCCGGAGTTCCGGGGAGATGAATTCACCGTCGACAGTCTGGTTTACTGCGACCGGCCCCTCAGGATGATGCCGGGCGGCAACGGAGCCAATACCGCCTTCGTGCTGGGAAGCCTGGGCGCTCCGGTCAGCCTCTGCAGCGGGATCGGCCAGGACACTCCCGGCGATCTCCTGGTCCGATGGCTGGAATCGGTGGATGTCGATCTGGAGAACCTGATCCGCAGTGACCAGGCGCAGACCTCCTCCACCACCATGATTGCCGATGCGCAGCGCAACCGCCTGGCGTTCCATCATCACGGGGCCTCCGGCTGCTTTGGTCCGGACGATCTTTCAGAAAACACACTGAAAAAAACCGACATCGTATTAATCACCGGGTATCCCCTGTTGACGAAGTGGCGGCCGGACGGCGTGAGAGCGCTCCTGCGGAAGGCACGGGCTTCGGGAATTACCACGGCGCTGGATATCGGACCGGCGGTCGGGGAACCCGCCGGATTGTCCGAACTCGAATCCGCGGCCGCAGACCTCGATATCCTGCTGTGCAACGAACACGAGCTCGCGGAATTGGTGGATTCGGAAGATATTGAGGAAAGCATTCATAAGGTATCAGAGGCCGGAGTTGGCACAGTGGTGGTCAAACAAGGAAGGCAGGGAGCGGTGGCGGGGCAGCGGGACCGGCAGGGTCTGCTGAAGATAGCCGGGTTTCCCGGAGATACCGATCTCACCGTCGGGGCCGGGGATGCCTTCAATGCCGGCGTGCTCCTCGGTACGCATCAGGGCCGGGATCTCGGTGAGTCACTGCAGTTCGCCAATGCCCTGGCGGCACTGGTGGTCGCCTCCGGCCGGGGCGTGCTGGGATGTCCCTTGCTTCGGGAGATCCGGCAGGTGATGAATGCAAAATCTGGTGGATAAATGTATATATTGTTG
>DATFLS010000721.1:0-9266 GCA_035267465.1 bacterium | reverse complement strand
GTCCGGGCACAGGCGCTGGCACCAGACGGCTCCCTGGTCGATGACTTCCGGATTGTCCAGCGGCCCAATATGATTCATGTATTGAATGCGCCGTCTCCGGCGGCCACGGCCTCGATTACCATCGGCGAAACTATCACCGATATGGCGGAGGAGCAGTTTGAACTCTAACCCGAATCCTTCCCTTCCGGACAGATAGAATCGCTTCAGCGAGCGGAATGGCTGATCCCGTTTCCGACAGCAGTGAAAATTAACAGGAGGCCAGTTTCCTAAGTTAACTGAAACTGACTCTCCTGTTCCCATCTCCCTCCGGTAAAATCCGGCACATCCACCGGCTGGCTTCTGTTCGCTACCGATTGTCCAGAAAGCGGCGATACCACGCTGCTGGTCACCGAATCGTAGACATTAAAATAAGGGATTTCATCATTCCGGAGATCCCGCACCAATAAATACCAGGTCAGTGGAGTGGTGGTCATCCGGCTTCCGTGTCCACGCAGTGCTTGCCGCTCTTCGGGATGGTACTCATCAAGGATGGGATGCCGGTACTCTTCCAGATACGATTCCGCCGATTCCCACTGGTGCTCCTCAGGGCTGATGCCATCCAGGTAAATCATGGGTTCGTCCAGCGCACTCCCTCGCAGATAGATACCTTTTGATCCCTGCACCCGATACATTCCCCGGGGATGAGGAGTGTTGGTATCAAAGTTGAGGGTGATGAGTTTCCCGTTCACCGTTCTGATCAACGTGGCATTGTAATCTCCCTGGTGCATTTCCATGGAGGCGTAGGGATGTTCGTCGCCATAATAGTGCGCGGCGTATCCATTCAGCATCTGGGTGCCGGAACTCATGGAAACCAGAAAATCAAATCGATCACCGTGATTGATATCCATCAATGGCATAATACGATTCAGGGGATGATCCGGATAGAGGTTCCCGTTCCGGTCGATGGAATGCTGAAGTCGCCAGGGCTCTCGCTCCGGATCGAACTTGACCAGTCTGAGGTCATGGATATAGCCGCTTTCCGCATGGATAATATTTCCCAGCAATCCCTTCTGCGCCATATGAAGAACGCTGAGTCCGTCGCCGGATTCCAGCAGCGCCTGCTCCAATCCGAGCGTGGCCCAGTACCCGGTTTTCTCGTGTGTCTCAACAATCTCCCAGGCTTCGTCGACCGTCTGCACAATCGGCACCTCAGTCACCGCATGTTTTTCGTTTCGCATGGCAGCCAGGCACACGGACGCATGCCATTTCCAGGAGGTCGCGCAAATGACCGCATCCAGATCCTCTTCCTCGCACAGTCGCTGGAAATCGGTTTCGCCCCTGTCGTATAACCGGGGTGCGGGTTGACCGGATTCTTCCACCCAGCGCTTGGCCCGGTACAGATACGATTTATCGATATCGCATAACGCCGGCACTTCGACGCCGGGAATACCCAGAGCCGCATCGAGATGATACGATCCCCGATCTCCGACCCCGACGAACCCCAGCCGGATTGGTTCTGCACCTGACATCTGCCGGGCCGCAGCCTGTTTCGATCCGACTCCCATGGCAAACAGGCCTCCCACACCAACAGCGGACATTTTTATAAATTCTCGGCGATTCATCTGTGAATCCATACCTACTCACCTTTCTCGACGTCTGTCAAATTGATCTCACTCGCTCAGTATTCCCGGGGTTATACTTCAATGGAAATCGGCGGCCGCGTTTTCCATTTCCCCCGTGTGAAGTCCGGATATTCCACCGGCCGGCTGCGATTGGCCACGGATTGTTCGGAAAGTGGCGAGGTGACACTGCCGGTCACCGAATCATACACATCAAAATAGGGCATGGTATCTTCCCGAAGATTCTTGACCAGGAGATGCCAGGTCAGCGGTGTTTCCCGGCTGCCGCTGCCGTGTCCTCTGATGGCCTGGCGTTCTGATGGGTTATAATTTTTCAGCGCCGGATGTTTATGTTCCGTAATATACTCATCCGCCGGTTCCCATTCATGCGCCTCCGGACTGATACCATCGAAATAGACCTGTGGTCCACTGAGACCCCGTCCGTCCAGAAAAACGCCTTCCGAGCCCTGCATCCGATAGAGTCCCCGCGGATGTGGTGTGTTGGTATCAAAATTCAGAGTCACCAGTTTCCCGTTCACGGTGCGAATCAGCGACGCATTATAGTCGCCCTGGTTCATATCCATGGTGACATTGGGATGATCCGGCCCGTAATATTCCCTGGCATATCTGTTCAACATCACCGCCTTCGAACTCATGGAGACAATCTTATCAAACCGATCTCCATGGTTGATATCCATGTGGGGCATAATCCGGTTCATGGGATGATCCGGATAGAGATTTCCGTTCCGGTCGATGGAATGCTGGAGTCGCCAGGGTTCCCGCTCAGGATCATGTTTCACGAAACGCAGATCGTGAATATAGCCGCCCTCCGCATGAATGATATCGCCGAACATTCCCTGGCGAATCATATTGAGTATGGTCAAATACAGGCCGCCGGAAGATTCCAGCAGCACCTGTTCCAATGCCAGGGTCGCCCAGTAGCCGGTCTTCTCATAGGTTTCCACAATGTCCCAGGCTTCATCCACGGTTTGAATGATGGGCACTTCGGTGACCGCATGCTTCTCATTTCGCATGGCCGAGAGGCAGACCGGCGCATGCCATTTCCAGTTGGTGGAGCAGATGACAGCGTCCAGTTCCTCCGTCTCGCACATCCGCCGGAAGTCGGTTTCGGTCCGCCCGTAGAGTCCGGGGGTCGGCCGCCCGGACTGCTCAACCCATTCCCTGGCGCGCTGCAAGCGATCGTCCCGGATTTCGCATAACGCCGGCACTTCCACACCCGGGATACCAAGCGCCGAATCCAGATGATAAGAGCCTCGTCCCCCGATGCCCACGAAACCGAGGCGTACCGGTTGTTCGCTGGTTTGCATTGCCGATCGGGCCATCCCGGGGATAGCGAGGCCCGCAAATCCCATACTCCCTATCGCACTCCCGGAAACCTTCAAAAATTCCCTTCGATTATAACGTTTTTTCATTCACTTCTCTCCTTTGAATTCTATTCATCCGATACATGCAGAAAATGAAATAGTCAGATTATCTCTCAAATCAGCGATAACAGATACAATTTTCTGATAAATTACCCCTCTTTATATCCGGCAAACCTCAATTATAATTAACTCAAACGGAAAATACAGGAATTAGAAAAAAGTGTCCCGTGTCAGGCCTGCCTTTACCTCTATATCACCTTATTCCTCCGGTGGAAGTGTTGGGGGCCTCTTTCCTTATCACTCATTTCTCTTAACTTTTCTACTTGGTCATCCATAGTTTCTGTGTACATTCGTGTGCTATTTAGTCTATGTGTCAGGTTAAAATCCACCTCGGTCGATTTTTCCATTCTCCCCGGGTAAAATCGGGCACATCGATGGGTACGCTTCCGCCGGCAACGGATTGTTCGCTGAGTGCGGACACGGCGCTGCTGGTCACCGAATCGTACACGTCCCAATCCGGTAATTTTTGTTCACGAATGGCCGTCACCAGCCGATGCCACTCGAGTGGAGTTCGGCCTCGTCCGCCCCCATGCCCTCGTATCTCCTTGCGTACCGGAGGATTATAATTTTTTCGAATAGGGTGTTCATACTTCTCCAGATACGGGCCGGCCGGTTCCCACTGGTGTTCCTCCGGACTGATGCCATCCAGATAGATCTTTGCATTGTCCGTCGGGACATACCGATCACTCCAATACACTCCCCTGGTCCCCTGCAAGCGATATTGTCCGCGGGGATGCGGCGTATTGGTATCGAAGTTCAGAGTGGCCATCTTCCCATTGACTGAACGCAGCAGTGTGGCATTGTAATCTCCCTGGGCCATAGGTTTGGAAGCATACGGATGTTCATCGCCGTAATAATGGGCCGCAAATTCATTCAGCGTCTGGGAACCGGAGCTCATCGACACCAGAAAATCCCAGCGATCTCCGTGATTGATATCCAGCTGAGGCAGAATAGCTCCCATGGGATGATCCGGATAGAGATTCCCGTTCCGGTCGATGGAATGCTGGAGCCGCCAGGGCTCCCGCTCGGGATCATACTTCACCAGTCGCAGATCATGGATATAGCCGCCCTCCGCATGAATGATGTCCCCGAACACTCCCTGCTGCACCATGTGAGTCACCGTGAGCCCGCGGAACCCCTCCAATCCGAGGGTTGCCCAGTATCCGGTTTCTTCGTGAGTCTCAACCACCTCCCAGGCTTCATCAAGGGTCACGATGATGGGGACTTCACTCACCGCATGTTTATCGTTCCGCATGGCAGCCAGGCACACCGGTGCATGCCATTCCCATGGCGTAGCACAGATTACCACGTCCAGATCCTCCTCGGCGCACAGCCTTTGAAAATCCGTCTTTCCCCGGTTATAAAGTGTCGGGGTTGGCTGGCCTGACTGCTCAACCCATCGTTTTGCACGATATAAGTAATTATTATCAATATCACAGAGGGCAGGCACTTCGACACCGGGCATACCCAGCGCCACATCGAGGTGATAGGATCCTCTGTCCCCTACCCCCACAAACCCGACGCGCACAGTGCTCTCATCCTGTGATGCCCGGGTATTTGCACGTGCTGCAGGGCTTCTCGCATCTGCTTTCGTTGTTGCCATGATTTTACGCTCCGCTTTCCTCGACTTCCTTGAAGAAATTTCTACCCTTCATTATAGACCGTTTCAAACGTCTTCCGATTCTGCCACTCTCCCTTTGTAAAATCCGGAAAATCCACCGGTTCTCCCCCGTTGGCCACGGACATCTCCGAAAGCGGTGAAATAGCACTGGATGTGACCGAATCATACACATCAAAATCGGTGACAATACCATTCCGCAGAGCCCGGACGAGCCGATACCAACGATAGGGAGTTCGGCTGCCACCGGAATGGCCGCGCAACGATTCCCGCTCCGGCGGATTGTACTGCTTCTCATCGGGGTGTTCATATTTGTCAAAATACGGACCAGCCTCTTCCCATTGATGTTCCTCCGGACTGACTCCATCCAGGTAAATCTTGCGTCCGACACCCCGGCCATACATATACACGCCCTTCGTCCCCTGCATCCGGGTAATCCCCCTGGGATGAGGCGTATTCGTATCGAAATTTAAGGTATACATTTTCCCGTTGACCGTCCGGAGAAGCGTCGCATTATAATCGCCCTGATTCATATTGGTGGTGGCATAAGGATGCTCTTCACCAAAATAATGTGCCGCATAGTCGTTGAGCATGTTCGCAGTCGAACTCAACGAGACCAGATAATCGAACCGGTCACCGTGATTAATATCCATGATGGGAATTGCCCGGGCAGTGGGATGGTCCGGATACAGGTTCCCGTTGCGATCAACGGAGTGCTGCAATCGCCACGGTTCCCGTTCCGGGTCAAACTTCACCAGCCGCAAATCGTGGATGTATCCGGACTCGAAATGAATAATGTCCCCAAACACCCCTTGATAGATCATGTTGGTTATTGCGGAGTGAACCGTTTTGAATCCCAGGGTCCCGAATTTACCGGTTTTTTCATAAGTTTCCACCAGTTCCCAGGCTTCATCGACCGTCTGACAGAGCGGCACTTCGCTGATTCCGTGTTTATCAGTTCTCATAGCAGCCAGGAGCACAGGCGCATGCCACTCCCAGGAGGTTGCACAGATCACGGCATCCAGGTCTTCCTCGGCGCACAGCCGCTCAAAATCTGTCTTACCCCGATCATATAATCGCGGGGTTGGACGCCCAGACTCCTCAACCCACCGTTTTGCCCGGTGCAGATAATGGGGATCGATATCGCAAAGTGCGGGTACTTCGACATCCGGGATTCCCAGCGCCACATCCAGATGCCAGGATCCCTGGTCCCCTACCCCAACAAATCCAAGACGGATTGGCTCTCCCATATTAAAAATATTCTCCCCGGCTGAGGGAGCGGACTGATTCTGCTGCCCGACCACTCTAAAATCTGGCGAACTCTCCGAAGGACCGTTTACTGCAGACGATTTACTCATCATATCCTGTCTTTCAGTTTTTATGTCACCGGCTAATCTCAGACGTATAAACTATTTGAGATACGTCGGAAAGAGCAACCATGACCTGGTTCGTGATTACATTACCTTATCTTATTTCTTTTAAAACCTGAACAACAAATCAAGTGATTTAATATATCCTTATTTTGAAGTCTATCAAATAAATCTTCTCCGGTACGGATGCTTCTTCAGATCGTGGATTCACGTATGCAACTTTCTATCACCCCCAGAGATGACTGCCTCTGCACGGTATCCAACCTACAGAGGCAGTTGCTCCCCATAGCGGGGGAGGAGGAGGTCATTCAGAAATTATAAAAATTACGAAAACACGTTAAACTAAAGTTTGTTCCCACTCGAATTTGCGTCGGTATTATCAAGCCGGGATTCAGCGTGACGTATTTCTGCTGACAAATGTCTTGTACAACAGGAATATTTTACTTTTCATTAAGCCATAAGATATTCCCATTGATCCACAACGCGAGTCGCTATAAGTCGGGTGAAATTGACACAGATTCATGGAGATTATCTTATTTTCAACAATATTAGTATTTTTTCGATATGTTATCAAGTATTATTTAGCAAATTATATTTCCTTACTCTTCAGTCCTCGAAAAATTACTTTTTATTATTTCTTTGCTTTCTACCGCAAACTCAGGAAAAATGGTTGCGTGTTGAAATCAATCCAGTTGAACAGGTACAATTGACCCCAATGATACTATGCAGAGATAGACGCTCATGAGATACTATCTTTGACCACTGCTATCATGAAGAAACCCAATAAATCTGATTTTTCATGTGGACAGAATCAGTGTAAGAGATGAATAGGTGTGTCTGATCACGAAATTATTCCATCCCAGTTCCCGACATGGAAGGAGAAATGCAAAAAGAGGGAGCTGCTATCTCCGCTTATCGCTTCATCCATCCTTGGACTTACTCAGGTTAATGCTTATCATATAATATAATTATACGTTGAAGACGCCGGTGATTTATAACACAGACAGATCGAGTCTGTTTAGAAAACGCTCCGAAGGAGAGCCGTTGGCTCAGAGGCCGCAAAGAACGCCCAACGGGATCCCTTTTGGGCAAAGGAAAAATAAAATTCTTTGATCATATACCGTAATAAATTATACGAATGTATTATATGACTAATAAAAATTAGTCAAGTTAAGCATGTTGTCTCGAGACCATGTTTTCTAGACATTCTAGACAGGTTATCATATTCTATCATGTACAAGAAGGTTGATCTCGGCACATTGGATTTATCCCTGTTTTCCGCAATATCGTGGTTTTTCATATTGTCTGTTCTTTTTCTTGTGAGTTGCAATCCCGGAAATGATGAGGGAAGTATGTCATCCTCGAAAAATCAGCTGGATGCTGCGGACTCCACGGCGCTATCTCTAGTTCGATCATCAGAGGCGGCCTTCCGGAATGGGGATTATAGAACAGCATTAGCCTTCACGGATAGTGCGAAACAATATGCCGCAGGACTACCTGATATCTACTTCCAGCGTGCCCATATTTTCACCGCATTAAAAAATTATGATGCCGCTAAAAATGCGTACGAAGAGGTCATAACCCTGGATCCGGATCATAGAGGAGTGTACTTCAATCTTGGTAATGTCTATTTCCGGGAGGGCGATTTTACGAAGGCGTTGTCAATGTACGAACAGGAACGGCAAAAGCATCCATTCTCCCCGCAGTTACTATCTCGGGTCTTGATGAATATGGCCCGTGCGTATACCCGCACGGGCAATACAGATAGCGCCAGGTACGCCTTCGACAGGGCACTTCAATATGATAGTACGAATACGGCAGCCCTGATGTGGGCCGGCCAGTTCTTCCAGGATGAAGGCGAATTTGAGAAAGCCCTCGAATTCTCCAGACGCGGGTTACGCCAGAATCCGGAGAATATCGACTATCAGTTTGTTGTGGGCACGCAGTATTCCCAACTCGGGAAACTGGACAGCGCCGCTCATTATCTGGAAAATGTGGTAGAAGAACGTCCCTGGTATTCATCCGCGGTCAGCAATCTGGGTCAGGTGTTGTTAAGGCAGGGGAAACAGGAACGTGGAAAGAACCTCCTTGCCCGCGCTGATACTTTGCGTCAATGGGATTCGAAAATCGAGGAATTGGAGGCCAACGCCCAAATCTACAACAACACGGTGGATTGGATCAAGCTCGGGTATGCGTTGCAAAAATCCGGCAGATTGAAAGAGGCAAGAGATGCCTTTAATGTGGCACTCACCCTTGATCCTAACAATCTCTCCTATCATAACATCATAGCGAATCTCTCAGTCTACCTCGGAGACACCGTGGAAGCGATTCGCCGGTACAGGTCCATTATTGCTGCGGATTCTTCGATGGTATCAACCTGGATCAACCTCGGAATCGTCTACTACAATACCGGTGAGTTGAACAAAGCACGGCAGGCCTTTCAAAATGCGCTAAAGTATAATCCCGATCATCAAGTGCCCAAGGCGTACCTGGACAGACTCACCACAGGTTAGAGATGTAACTGCTCCTCCAACCACCTGCCATCATTACGCATACAAATGCAAGAAATAAGGAGCACGAGGGCGAGCGACACTCGGGGATAGATCAGGCCCCCTTGCAGCCTTTGCTTCACTCCTATTTAGATAGTGACTTTGGATCCCGGGATCAGTTTTAACGCGTTGGTCTGGTAGACCTTTTTCAGCACATCATCCGGGAGATACAGACCATAGACACGCCAGCGGGCCTGGAATTTGTGGCTCGGGGTGATATCGAAATATTCGTCATCGGTCTCCAGAAACCGCCAGGCAATCCGATACATATCTTCGATGGGCTGCCCCATTGCGTTCCCGTCGGTCCCGAACATGATGCGATCCTGATATTTGATGATGAACCGTCTGGCCGAATATGGTTGACGCCCCAGTTCACTGAGCCTTGCATCCACGTCCACATAAAAGTTGGGATACTTATCCAGCCATTCGCCTACTCTGCCGAGATTCTCAGGCAGGTTTCCGAAATGTGCGCCGATAAACACGGTATCCGGGTGCCGTTCAATAACGTTATTCCGCTGTTCGAGTAACTCGTCTTTGCCGTAATACTCAGGTTTGTTAAACATCCAATTCTGGTTATCCACCAGCTCCTCATATCGTTCGTTATGTTCGTCGAACGTAGTGAAAAAAGCCTTCGGGTCGGAAGTATGGATCTCAACCGGAAGTCCCAACTCGCCACACTTCTCCCA
>DATFLS010000720.1:0-4541 GCA_035267465.1 bacterium | reverse complement strand
GGGACCTTTTTACGGACTTGCAAACGAATCCATGCTGAAAATCAAGGAAATGTCCCTATCCACATCTGAAGCTTACCATTCTCTGGAATTTCGGCATGGTCCCAAATCGATGGTGGACGAAGATATGTTAGTCACCTTCTTCCTGTCAAACAGCGCCTTCGATACGGAGAGTAAACTGGTGAAAGAAGTGAAGGAATTGGGCGGGAGGACATTGACTGTCTGCGAACAGGCCACGCCTGCCGTGAAAGAATATTCGGATTATCTGGTGGAATTACAATCCGGACTCAGCGATTATGCGCGACTCATTCTCTATATGCCTGTCACTCAACTCCTCGGCTACCATGCTGCTGTCGCTAAAAATCTGAATCCTGATCAACCCACGAATTTAACTCAGGTGGTAACACTGTAAGCACAGAAAGTAACCGGGAAAGAATAGAATGACTGCATTAGACATCATTGTTGTCGGAGAGCTCAACGCTGATTTAATCCTACAGGATATGCCTTCGCTGCCGGAAATGGGGAAAGAGAAACTGGCCGGAAATATGACGCTGACAATGGGCAGTGCTTCGGCGATCCTGGCAACCAATATCGCCCGACTCGGCCAGAAGGTTGGATTTACAGGGAAACTCGGGGATGACCTCTTTGGAAAGCTTGTATTGGAGACGCTACAAAGCAGGAATGTGGGTACGGAGGGGATTTTGATCGATGAACAGGTGCAGACGGGCGTAACCGTCGTACTCTCCTTTCCGGACGATTATGCTATGGTTACGCATATGGGAGCTATGGCTGATTTTTCGGTGGATGATATTGATTTCTCCTATATCCGGAAAGCAAAACACCTCCATCTTTCTTCTTTTTATTTGCAGCCGAAATTGCGGTCCGGCGCAGCGGAATTGTTCGAGAAGGCAAAGGATCTGGGGCTCACCACATCTCTGGATCCGGGATGGGATCCTGCTGAGACCTGGGAGGAAGATCTGCTGGAGACGTTGCATTTTGTGGATGTTTTTCTTCCCAACAAGCAGGAGGCGTTCCATATTTCCGGAACCACGCAATTACAGGATGCTTTCGAAGTTCTCAATAACTTCACTGATACCATTGTGGCCACACAGGGAAGTAAAGGGGTGTTGTGTTATCACCAGGGGGAGACGATTGCAGCATCGGTGTATCAGGTTGAGCCACAGGATACGACCGGAGCCGGTGACAGTTTTAACGCCGGCTTTTTATCACAGTGGTTGCATCAGCAGGACATCCGTCGGGCGATTAAGTATGGAAGTGCGTGCGGAGCCATTGCCACCACGAAGTTGGGAGGCAGTACCGCTTCGCCTACTCCCGAGGAAGTGGAACAATTTTTCTCCGCACATCCTGAAGATATTTTTGTCTGAACGGGCGATAATGGGGTAAGACAGATTTCTCATTGGATGTCGGACGCTGGAGATTTCTATGATTAATTTTTTTCCGGAAATAGTACGCCACCAGAAACAGGGGAAGGTTATTGGGGTTTATTCCATCTGTTCTTCCAATCAGTTTGTCATTGAGGCAGCCATGCTCCAGGCGAAGAAAGATGGGAGCGCCGTTCTTATCGAGCCGACGGTGAATCAGGTCAACCAGTTTGGAGGATATACCGGCAACACACCCTCTCAATTTGTCTCACAAATAAAGGAAACGGCAAATGACATGACGTTCCCATTTGATCGGGTAGTACTCGGTGGCGATCATCTGGGACCGAATCCCTGGAAAAAAGCGCCGGCGGAGCAGGCGATGGAAAAATCCCGGAACCTGGTGGAAGCCTATGTACTCAGCGGATTCAGGAAAATTCATCTGGATACCAGCATCCGGTGTGCTGATGATCCCGGGAAGCCCCATACGCCAATGGATGATGCCATCGTGGCCAGGCGCGCCGTTGATCTTTGCAAAATCGCGGAGGCAACCGCCCGCAAGTCGCGGGGGGAATCGGCACTACCGGTGTATGTTATCGGAACCGAGGTGCCTGTCCCCGGGGGTGTGGAAGGGGGGCTCGAAGCCGTGGAGGTTACCACAGTTGAGGCCGCGAAACAGACCATTGAAGTAACCAGAGATGCCTTTCTCCAGGCCGGACTTGAAGATGCCTGGAACCGGGTGATCGCCACCGTGGTGCAGCCGGGGGTGGAATTCGGGGATACTTCGGTCAAATCGTATAACCCGGCCGAAGCAGAGGCGCTCTCTTCATTCATTGAGACTGTTGACGGAATAGTGTTTGAGGCGCACTCAACAGATTATCAGCGGGAAGCAGATTTACAAAGGTTAACAGCAGATCACTTTGCGATATTGAAGGTAGGTCCGTGGCTTACGTATGCATTCAGGGAGGCAGTGTTTGCGTTAGCGATCACCGAGCAGGAATGGCTCGAATCGAGGAAGGGTGTTTCCCTCTCTCATGTCCGACGCGTACTGGAAGACATCATGCTGGAGAAGTCCGAGTACTGGGAGGGATACTATCACGGGACCGCATTTGATCGCCAGTTTGCGAGGAAATACAGCTACAGTGATCGTTCACGATATTACTGGCAGAATACCCGGGTTCAGAAAGCCCTGGAGCAGTTGTTTTCCAACTTGCGGAAATATCCTCCTCCTCTGACAATCCTCAGTCAATTCCTCCCGAATCAATATGAAGCGGTCCGCGGAGGAGCACTAGCCCGGACGCCGGAAGCACTCGTGCATCATAAGATAATGGAAGTCACCGGAATCTATTCCCGGGCCACGGGGTTCCGTGAACTCTTTCGATGATTGGACCTGCACTCCCGAAATGGTTTGACGGAATGCACGTGGTTAGTTGAATGAATCATTAACATCGGTAGATAGAATGAATGGACATGCTCAAAGGAGGTCTCCGTGAAAGGATCGAAGCTCTGGCTGATTTTTGCAATTGTTACCACGACGTTCTGGGGAGTCTGGGGCGCGCTGATTGAAGTTCCGGAGAAGGCCGGATTCCCTGCCACGCTTGGATATTCTGTGTGGGCCCTGACCATGATTCCACCGGCACTGGTGGCGCTGAAAATTATCAATTGGAACCTGGAATATGACGGACGTTCGATCTTCCTTGGTTCGGCAATCGGATTCCTGGGTGCAGGCGGACAGTTGATACTCTTCCAGGCGCTGCGTTCAGGTCCGGCATATCTGGTGTTTCCGTTTATCTCTCTGTCCCCTGTGGTGACTGTACTCCTGGCCTACTGGATTTTGCAAGAGCGAACGGGCACCCGGGGATGGATCGGAATCGTAACGGCCCTGGTGGCGATCCCGTTACTGTCTTATCAGGATCCAGGGTCCAGTGCGGCGGAAGGGTATCTCTGGATTATCCTATCGTTACTGGTTTTCCTGGCCTGGGGTGTGCAAGCCTTCATCATGCGGTTTGCCAATGAAACCATGAAGGCCGAAAGCATTTTCTTCTACATGATGGCCACGGCGATTGTGTTAATCCCGTTCGCACTGCTCATGACTGATTTCTCCCAACCCATCAACTGGGGCTTCAGAGGTCCCTGGCTCGCGGCAATGATTCAGATTCTGAATTCTATCGGGGCCTTGTGTCTGGTGTATGCGTTTCGGTATGGCAAAGCGATCATTGTGTCACCGATGACCAACGCTCTGGCGCCGGTGCTGACGGTGATTATCTCGTTGCTTATTTATATGGTCATTCCACATCCTATTATCATTACGGGGATGGTGTTTGCCGTAATAGCAGCATTTCTGCTGGCCATTGAAGAGGAAACCGATGTGGAGCCCGGGGAAGAACTGAAACAGATGCAACAGGAGATTTCTTAAAACCTGGTCATTGCATTTAAAGTCTCGAGAGTGCTGCAGTGGGACCATCCCCTGGGATTGAATCTTTTTGATGGAACTGTCAGATAATTTCAGGCGGGTGATCACAGGCATGGATCCAGAGAATATTCTTCTGAAGTTATAAGTCATGGATGGGTTAATCCTCTGAATATTGCAAAGCGATATAAAAGTACTATACAACCAGTTCTATGAGAATGAGGAGGTATCATTTATGAATCTGAATCGATTGACGAATTACGGATTGGAGATTGTCGTGTTACTCTCAGTGTTCCTGATCATAGGTGGATGTGCACGGCAAAAGGAATTGCCGGAGCGTCTCCTGCTGAAGGATTGGATGCCGGAGTCCATCTATCAGGTCCAGAAGACGGATATCCGGACGCCAAAATATCCGGTTATCGATATGCACGCGCACGATTATGCCACCACCAGCGAAGAAGTTGCGCGTCGTGTGGAGATTATGAACGAAGCAGGCATCGAGAAATCGGTGGTGTTTACCGCCGCTATCGGAGCGGAATTTGATTCAATTTATGCGTTATATTCGGAGTACCCGGATCGGTTTGATGTGTACTGCGGATTCGATTATTCCGGGTACCAGGAGGACGGATTCGGCCCGGAGGCAGTGGCCGAACTGGAACGATGTGTGAGCGTTGGTGCTGCCGGCGTCGGTGAACTGGGGGATAAAGGACAAGGCATGTCTTACTGCCCCACCAAGACACCTGGTATGCATCCGG